>NZ_JAIWON010000169.1 GCF_020216885.1 Zymomonas sp.
TCACCGGCTTTGGTGAGGTCACCTGACCGCTCAGCTTGATCCAAAGCAATACGTGCCTGATCCAGCTTTTCTTTCAAGCGGGCTTCCGCTTTAATTTTATCCTGCTCGTTTTTCCAACGAGTTGTCAATTCGGAAGATTGCTGTTCTAGATCACTTAAATCATGCTCAAGCGTCGCCAAACGATCACGGGAAGCGTCGTCATTTTCTTTTAATAAGGCTTCGCGTTCAATCTTCAGCTGGATAATCCGACGATCAAGATTTTCAATTTCTTCCGGCTTGGAATCAACCTCCATTCTTAGGCGGCTGGCCGCTTCATCAACAAGATCGATGGCTTTGTCTGGTAAAAAGCGATTGGTGATATAGCGATTGGACAAAGTCGCCGCCGATACCAATGCGGCATCCGTAATACGAACGCCATGATGGGCTTCGTATTTTTCTTTTAACCCGCGCAAAATCGAAATCGTATCTTCAACCGTTGGCTCACCAACATAAACCGGCTGGAATCGCCGCTGTAGGGCAGGGTCTTTTTCGACATATTTTTGATATTCGGCAAGGGTTGTCGCACCAATACAGTGTAGTTCACCACGCGCCAAAGCCGGTTTCAATAGGTTACCGGCATCCATCGCTCCATCGGATTTACCTGCCCCAATCAGGGTATGCATTTCATCAATGAAAAGAATGATTTGACCATCGGCTTGTTTAACTTCGTCGAGAACACCTTTCAGACGTTCTTCGAATTCACCGCGATATTTGGCACCCGCAATCAGGGAACCCATATCAAGCCCCATCAAAACGCGGTCGCGTAGGCCTTCCGGCACATCGCCATTGACAATCCGCAATGCCAAACCTTCGACAATCGCCGTTTTACCAACCCCCGGTTCACCGATCAGAACCGGATTGTTTTTGGTTCGACGTGCTAAAATCTGGATAGTGCGGCGGATTTCTTCATCACGACCGATCACCGGATCCAACTTGCCTTCACGGGCGGCGGCGGTCAAATCACGAGCGAATTTTTTCAAGGCATCATAACGGTCTTCGGCAGTTGCCGTGTCGGCCGTCCGTCCAGAACGCAATTCATTGATAGCCGTATTCAACGCTTCGGCTCTCAATCCTGAATCTTTCAGGATTTTTCCAACCTGCGTTTCCGGCATCAATGTCATCGCCAAAAGTAATCTTTCAACCGTGACATAGGAATCACCGGCTTTCGTCGCAATCTGCTCGGCTTGATCCAAAAGACGGACAGTATCGTTATCCAATCCCGGCGGTGTATTGGCACCACTGCCCGAGACAGATGGAATTTTGGCCAAGGCCGCATCAGTATCACGGACAGCTATCATCGGGTCGCCACCGGCGCGACGAATAAGGCCGGATGCCATCCCCTGCTCATCTTCCAACAAGGCTTTTAATAGATGTTCAGGCGCAATTCTCTGGTGATTGAGACGAATCGCTACCGTTTGCGCTGATTGAATAAAGCCCTTTGCTCGATCTGTTAATTTCTCAAAATTCATAATGACCGTCTCCTGACTTAACAGGCAAGATGGGGGTGATATTCGACATCTCAAGTATTCAGATGTAAAAATTTACGATTTCATTTGATGGATGTTGTCTGAATATAAAAAACATGGTTTTATTATAAATTGACATAAAAATTACTTATTATTTTGTTTTATTTATATTTTCTTCTTTAATAGGGGCGGATGGGTGAAAAAACTAACGCGTATTCTGGCATGCTGTATTCTGTCTTCAACTCTGCTAACGCCTCCTGTTATCATGGCGCACCCCCCCATCAAAAACGTTAAAAATACTTCGACATTGTTACAATCACTGGCAAAACAGATTAACTTGCCATGGCAAAGTTTTACGCTGCCTAATGGCCTTAGGGTGCTGGTGCATACCGATCATAAAGCCCCTGTGGTCGGTGTTTCGGTCTGGTATCATGTCGGTTCCAAAGACGAACCCAAAGGCAAGACTGGCTTCGCCCATCTTTTTGAACATTTAATGTTTGAAGGTTCGCAAAATATCCAAGGCAGCTTCTGGAAGCTTTTGCGGGAAACCGGTGCCACGGACAGCAACGGCACAACCAATTTTGACCGCACCAATTATTACGAAACGGTTCCGACTTCTGCGCTTGATCGGGTGCTTTATATGGAAAGCGACCGCATGGGCTATCTCCTGCAAGGCATGACGCAGGACAAACTCGATAACCAACGCGCGGTTGTTCAAAATGAGAAAAGACAAAAAGATAATCGTCCTTATAGCACTGTCGGCTATGCGATAACACAAGCCCTTGTGCCAGAAGGTCATCCTTATCACCACGATACGATTGGCTCGATGGAAGACCTTGATGCGGCCAGCCTAGACACAGTGAAAGATTGGTTCCGCGAGAATTACGGGCCCAATAATGCCGTTCTGGTTTTAGCCGGTGATATTGATATTGATAAAGCCAAGACAATGGTAAACCATTATTTTGGGGCTATCCCGCGTGGCCGCGATATTGTCCATCCAGAAACACCGATTTGGACTTTACCCGCCCGTAAAGACGAAGTGATAACGGACAAGGTTGCCCTATCGAAAATCTATCGGGCATGGAGCATCCCTAGCTATAACAATCCTGACTCTATTCCTTTAGACCTCAGTGCGGCGGTTCTAGGGGGTTTAGCCTCTTCTCGCCTTGATCAAATTTTGGTGCATCAAGAAGAGCTCGCCGTCAATGTCAGCGCAACCACCCAAAGTTTTGAGGGTCAGGGACGTTTTCTCGTCTCGGTCACGGTAAAACCGGGGGTGAACCCGCAATATGTGTCGCAACGCTTGGATAAAATCTTGGCGGATTATCTTGAAAAAGGCGCGACCCAAGATGAAGTCAATCGGGCAGCGATGGATGTTCTTTCAGAAAGCGTCGCGGAATCTGTTAGCGCTCAAGGCCCCATTCTGGCTCAAGGACTGCTTTATACAAAAGACCCCGATTATTACAAGAAAGCCCTCTCTGCTGTCGCCACTACCACAGCCGCAGAGGTGCAAAAATCTACCCAAAAATGGCTTTCTCGCCCTGTCTATGCTCTGACGGTTTTACCGGGTGAACGCCAAGCCTATCAGGAAAGCCAATCGGGTAAATCCACTCTGAAAGTAAACAATAACCCGATCCTTCCAACGCCGACCCAGCCAGCCGCTGCAGATATGCCTTCATCCAGAGAAGCCTTGCCCACAGTTGGGAGAGTCCCTGATGTTCGCTTTCCAACGATTACCCACAGTCAGCTTAAAAACGGTATCGCCGTTAGTTATGCGCAACGTCCAGCTGTTCCTTTAACGACTGTTTTAATTAGCTTTGATGGCGGGATTACAGCCGATACGGCTTTACCGGGAACAGAAAGTCTGATGCTTTCTATGCTGACCGAAGGAACAAAAGATAAAGATGTTATCGAGCTATCCAAAGAAAAAGAACGCCTTGGAGCCGTCATCAGCTTTGGGGCAGGGGATGATTACAGCTCGATGACCTTTTTAAGCCCCAGTGTGACCTTCCGTCAGACAACTGGATTGGCTTCAGAAATGCTATTCGGCTCGACTTTTCCTGAAAAGGAATTGGCAAGACTAAAGGCTTCGACCTTGGCGAATATGGCAGCCAGCCGTCAATCTCCGGCATGGATAGCCGCCCGTGCGCTTCGTCAAAACCTCTATGGTGAAGGCCACCCCTATCGCCATTTGGTAACCGAAGAAAATATCCAAAAGATAACGCGCCAGAATTTGCTTGATTTCAGACAAAAATGGATAAGGCCTTACAAAGCCCATATCTTCATTGTTTCCGATCAAGATTTGGATCAGATTTTACCCGTCCTGAATACTGTTTTCGGGCATTGGCAGATACCCAATCATGCCGAAGAATTGAAACCAACTTCCACGGCCAAAGCTGGACATTTATCTGATATTTTGTTGATTAACCGTCCGCAATCACCGCAATCTGTCATTATGGCGGCAACCGTGCTTCCGTTAAAAGAGAAAGAAGATCAAGATACACTGTTTAATCTTGATGTCGTTAACAGTATTCTTGGGGGCAATTTCCTGTCTCGCCTGAATATGGATTTGAGACAGAATAAAGGCTGGAGCTACGGAGTAGGTAGCCAAATCAATGCCAGAACTTTGTCTTCCGAATTTTCGCTCGCAGCCCCCGTGCAGACCAACCAGACGGCAGCGTCCATCAGTGCCATTCAAGAAGATATAAATCACTTCTTGACGGATAAAGGCATAAGTGACGCAGAATTACGGGAAACCGTTACCGGTATTATCAACCGGACACCGGCCGCTTATGAAAAAAGCAGTAATATTTTGGGTGGAATGGTTGATCTCGCGCTTATGAATCGACCGGACAATTATTATGATACGCTTAACCAGCGCTATCGCGCTTTAACGCCTTCAGAATTGGATAAAACCGCACGGCAATGGTTAAGCAGTCAGGCTTTGTCATGGGTTGTTGTCGGGGATGCCAATCTGGTTAAACCTCAGCTCGAGAAAAGAGGCCTGTCCGTGGAACAGGTGGAAAGTGATAAAATAAAATAAGATATTTATAATATAAATATCGATA
>NZ_JAIWON010000170.1 GCF_020216885.1 Zymomonas sp.
ACGGGACGCTGCATCGGCCATAATATCTGGAATAGCCCCAAGATAAGAATAGCCCAAGCATAGAGTTCTGCCATAAAGAGAACCCCGCCGAAAACCGCATCCATGATGTGGTCAAAACGTAGTGTTTGCGTAATGCGCCAGAAGATATAGCGTGTTGATGTCAGGATAGAAGAAAGACAGATAACAATAGAGGCAAAATGGCTTGGGCTGCGATCAATCAACAGCGTCAATCCCATAAAGAAAATGCCATAGACCCATTGATAATAAAGCGGTAGCGGAACCGCAACCACAATAAGCGCTGCAATGGTAATCAAGCAAAGCAATGGCCATTGTAGAGCAGAATCCCACAAATGCTCTAAAATATATTTGGCTTCAGAAAGCGTGTTTTTAATTTTTATACGGCTTTTATGAAGCATCGGCGGACACCTCCTCCGCATGCTGTGAGATATTCATTTCTATCATTCTTAAAAGCTGATGCGCACAATTATCAAAATCTTTCAAGGCAACAGAGGTCGGCGCATAAAGATGTAAAGGCTGTAATTTCCCCAAGGCTTCGTTAACAGCTTCATCTTGCCGAATGATGCCGATCAAATTGTCCTGAACCATGTCTTGAACAAATTGCGATGCCGCACGGGGAAAATTATAGCGGTCATTGGCATTGTTGATGATGTAATAATGATTTTTATCAAAGGCTTCAGGGAATAGAGCCATACATCCCGCATTGGGAGACAAAATGGAAATATGAAGAATATTTTCTTGCGTTATGCTGGATTTTTGAATTTCACTACCCAGATCGGCAATAGTAATCCCTGAAAATTCTTCTGAAGCTGGATAAAGCTCATTCATCGTCTCGACAGACAAAAAGGGAATCTCTTCTTCTTGGACGCCGATATGAAAATTAAGGGATTGTTGGTGCGTTAGATCCGCAATAGCCACCTTCCGCTTAAGGCGAAGGAGCGAGAGAGCGATATTAGCCGCAACAGTGGAAACGCCCACTCCCCCTTTAAAAGAATGAAACAGCACCAACATAAAAAAACTTTCTTAAAAGAAATGTAGCTTTTTAAGGCTAACTTAATAATATTTACTTCAAATTTTGACGTTTTGCTTGCTTTTCCAAGCAATATAGTCCGCAGCTTTTTCTAAAAGAGGCCAATTATGCCATTCTACAGGGTTGCGGTTATCGTAGGCACGATAAGAAAAGTCAGGCTGGCTGATATCTTTTAGAAGATTATTAACGTCCTGCGGTATAATATTTTTTTTAGACATCAAGTCTTCCCTAAAATTGTACCGCTTCAGATTTTATAATAGGTTTAAACAAGAAAAGTAAAATATAAGTTAATAAAAAAATAAGGGCACCGAAAAACGATGCCCTTATTTATAAAAAAACTTTAAAAGTTTTTAGTCAAAATTATTTGCTGGGACGCACATCGCGACGCTCAGCGATACGAGCTGCCTTACCTCTGAGACCACGCAGATAGTAAAGTTTAGCGCGACGGACGACACCACGGCGAACAACTTCGATGGAATCAACATTCGGTGAATAAAGCGGAAAAACACGTTCGACACCTTCACCGAAGGAAATTTTCCGAACCGTGAAAGAAGAACCGATAGCTTTATTGGAACGAGCGATGCAGACACCTTCATAGAACTGAATACGGATGCGTTCGCCTTCGACAACGCGCACACCGACTTTTAAAGTATCACCAGCCCGAAAGTCAGGAATAGACTTCTGTTCTTGTAATTTGGCGATCTGTTCGGCTTCGAGAGTCTGAATAAGATTCATTTTTCATTCCTGTCTTTTTTGTTACGCGCCAGAGGGCGACTAGCCTGAACGCTCCTGTAGCGTTCCCAAAGATCCGGCCGCCTTAACCTTGTATCGCGCTCTGCCATGGCTTGTCGCCATGCCTTGATATGCGCGTGATTCCCAGATCGTAACACTTCGGGAATCGATAACCCTTCCCATTCAACTGGACGGGTATATTGGGGATATTCTAGCAAGCCTGTTTCAAAACTTTCATCTTCCCCACTTGTGATTTTGCCCATTACGCCAGGTATCAGCCGGATGCAAGCATCTAACAGGGTCAAAGCCGCCATTTCACCGCCAGACAGGATATAATCGCCAATAGAAACAGGTTCGATAGCTCTTTTTTCAAAAAGCCTTTCATCCATGCCTTCAAAGCGACCACAAATAATAATAGCGCCCGCCCCTTCGGATAATTGTCTCACTTTGGATTGTGTCAGCGGATACCCCCTAGGGGTCATGGCTAAAATGGGTAAATCAGGATGTTTTTCACAGCTATGATCCAAAGCCCGCGCCAAAATATCTGCCCGCATCACCATACCAGCTCCACCACCCGAAGGCGTATCATCAACCGTATGATGACGGTCACTGGCAAAATCGCGGATAGCCACGGTTTCCAGCGACCAGATATTATTTTCCAAAGCGCGGCCTGCCAAGCTATGCCCCAAAGGCCCCGGAAACATTTCTGGATAAAGGGTAAGGATCGACGCAGAAAAAGGCTTGGTCATTCGATAAAATCGGCTGCAATAACAAGATGGTCATCATGAACATCTACGGCTTGAGCGATAGGCACCATAAAGCGTTTTTTGTCTGCTTTTTCAATTTCAAGAATATCGCCTGCGCCATAATTTTCGACCGCGACAGACACGCCAATAAGCTGGCCAGCCGGATCAACGCATGGCAAACCGATTAAATCGATATAGTAATATTCATCCGCCGGTAAATCAGGCAGAGCTTTTCTTGGAACCGTCAAAGCGACTCCACGCAAAGATTCTGCCTGATTACGATCGGTTATTTCTGAAAAACGAACAACCCACCCCTTGGGATCAGGTCGCAATTTTTTCAGAGTCAAAGGCGTGCCATTTGCACTAAAAATGCCATAGGCCTTAAATTGTGCCGCATCTTCGGTGAAAGGCTTTAGCCGCACCTCTCCTGTAATACCATGCGCCCCCGTAACAACGGCGAGGGTAATCAGGCGATCGGGTGCGGCAACCATGACTTAGGCTTCTTCAGAATTAGAAGCGGCTTCTTCAGCAGGAGCCTGTTCTTCAACAGCTGGTGCTTCGGCAGCAGCCTTAGCGGCTTCAGCAGCATCAGCAGCCTTCTGGGCGCGTTCTTCAGCGCGTTCCTTGGCCTTTTCACCCGGAACAGCTTTATTCGGGTTGTTGCGTGCTTTGCGTTCCAGAAGACCAGCGGCATCGAGGAAACGAGCAACACGATCAGTCGGCTGTGCGCCAACGGACAACCAATGACGTGCGCGATCAAGATCAACGATTACGCGGTTTTCATTATCTTTCGGAAGCTGCGGATTGTAGCTGCCGATTTTTTCAATGAAAGAACCATCGCGCGGGCTGCGGGAATTCGCAATAACGATACGATAAAACGGACGGCGTTTTGCACCACCACGAGACAGACGAATTGAAACGGCCATTAAATTTTCCTTTCACCAAATAAAAATCAATTATTTACGACCGAAGCCGCCAAAACCCGGGGGAAGCCCCGGCATACCACCACCGGGGGGCATCATCGGTGGCATACCACCATCAGCCCCCCCGCCCAGCATTTTCATTAACCCTTTGATACCGCCTAATTTTTTAAGGCGTTTCATTGCCGAAGACATTTCCTGATGCATTTTCAGCAAGCGGTTTATTTCCTGAACCGTTGTGCCTGAACCCTTTGCAATCCGGATTTTTCTTTTGGCGTTGATCAATTCAGGACGAATGCGTTCTTTTGGGGTCATGGAGTCAATCATCGCTTCCATTCTGACGAGGATGCGATCATCAACCTGACCATTGGCCATAGCATTTTTGATCTGCTTCACCCCAGGGAGCATTGATGCCAAAGCCCCCATTCCACCCATACGCCGCATTTGGCTGAATTGTTTTTTCAGGTCATTAAAATCAAAACGCCCCTTGGCCATTTTGGCAGCCAAGGCTTCTGCGTCTTCTTTTTCGATTGTCTCGCTTGCTTTTTCAACAAGGGAGATAATATCGCCCATGCCTAAAATGCGGTTCGCGACACGATCGGGATGGAACGGCGAAAGACCATCCAGCTTTTCGCTGGTGCCGACAAATTTGATCGGCTTTCCGGTCACTGCCCGCATCGACAGTGCGGCACCGCCACGGGCATCGCCATCCATACGCGTTAGAATGATACCGGTCAGATCAACTTGTTCGGAAAAACTTTTCGCGATATTGACGGCATCTTGTCCGGCCAGAGCATCGACAACTAACAAGGTTTCTGTTGGCTGGCTGCTATCAGCAACCGCCTTCATTTCATCCATCAACAACTGATCAATATGAAGACGACCAGCTGTATCGAGAATAACGACATCATAGCCTTGCAAACGCGCAGCAGTAAGAGCGCGCTGCGTAATTTCAACCGGCTGTTGACCAGCAATAATTGGCAAGGTCGGAACATCTGCCTGTTGACCCAAAGTGGCAAGCTGTTCTTGCGCCGCCGGACGATGGACATCCAAAGAAGCCATCAAAACCTTTTTATGGT
>NZ_JAIWON010000171.1 GCF_020216885.1 Zymomonas sp.
CCTGCCCATACCGCCCGGCAATACGCCATCGGTACGTGCATCGTAAAGCAACCGATCGGCTAAACCGCGATAATGCGGTGCCTGTGCCAAATCTCGGCTGTTGGCAATAGAAAGCGCTTTCCATATTTTTACCTTAGGAAATGTCTCGCGGATGGAAGCTATCCGTTCAGCCGTTTCATGACCGTGTAGCTGAAAACCCGTCAGGCCGGAAGCCAAGGCTCGTTCCAGTAAATTATTATCGGGATCAACAAAAACGCCCATTTTCTGGACATGGTCGGGGATTTGCCGGATCAGCATAGCCGCTTTTTCCGGTGTTACCGATCGGGGGCTTTTTTCAAAAAAGACAAAGCCGATGTAGTCTGCGCCATATCTGACGGCAGTCGCGACTGTCTCTTCTGTGGATAAACCACATATTTTTGTACGAACCGACATTGTTATTACATCCGGAAAGAAACCCGTTGATCCCTTCAGATAAACTGAAAGTCCAGATACCTCTAAAGGATATTATCCATCGGGTCACAGTGTTTTTATGCTTCTCGGACGATTATTTCCGGCGCAATTGTCTGGCAATAGCCGAGGCTACCTCGGCAGGTTCATCTGCACGGGTAATCGGACGGCCAATAACTAAAATAGAAGCGCCCCGATCCAAAGCATCGGCCGGCGTGCAAACCCGTTTTTGGTCACCGACGACACTATCGGCAGGCCGGATTCCGGGAACAACAAAGAAGCCGTCACGCCATTCTTCATGCACCTGTTCGACTTCTTCACCAGAACAAACAATGCCATCGAGACCAGATCTACGCGCCAGACGCGCCAGTTTTTCAACCTGCGATTCCGGCGTTCCAGTCATGCCAATCACACCAAGATCGCTTTGATCGAGACTGGTCAGAATAGTGACACCCACCACTTTCGAGCCTTTATCTGCGGCCTTTTTGGCAGCGCGCATCATGGCTTCACCGCCTTCGGTATGAACCGTTAAAATAGCAGGCGGCGACTTGATCGCATGAAACAAAGCCTCAATCGCAGAAGCCACTGTATTCGGAATATCATGAAATTTGAGATCAAGAAAAATAGGCAGCCCTTGATCTGCAATTTTTTCAACCCCGTAATGGCCATGCGCCATAAAAAATTCCAGACCAAGCTTGATCCCTCCAACATGAGGGCGGAGGATCGTCGCCAGCTTTTCAGCCTTTTTCAGGTCTGGTGTATCGAGGGCAACAAAAACGGGATTGGATAAAAAGTCAGTATTGGGCACAGTGCATCAAACTCTATTGGCCAGTGAAAGCTGAGTCATTCTTCGTGAGTGACGGCGTCTCTACCGGCGGGTTTTCTGGCTGCATATCTGCAATCTGACGGTTGAGCTTGTCAATCCTTCTACGCCAATTCCAACGGGAAGCGCTATGATAAAGCAATGCCGGAACCAGCCCAATTAAAAAGACTATCAATAATAACAAAACGATATTGATATCAGCTTCCCATCCCGGCCACATCTGGAGCTTGACAGAAATGTTATAATTGCTGGCACAAAAAGTAAGAAAAATGGCGAAAAGAACCGCCGCGAACATTGTACGTAAAAATTGCATAGGGCTATTCTCTCTTATTGTTTTTCATCAGGCAAGATCAAATTAGAGGCGTTACTTGTCATATTTGCATTATGTTCGTATGAAAAAATATGGCCAAACAACAAAAACGGTATATCTGCCAATCCTGTGGCGCTGTTGCCACCAAATGGCAGGGGCAATGCGCCGATTGTGGTGCATGGAATAGTTTAGTTGAAGAAAAGATAGCGCCTAAAACGCCTTTTACGAATCGTCATAATCTCCGAACTGGTGGAAATATTGTCAGATTGGGCAATCTGGCAACGGAACAACCCTTACCGGAACGTATGGTAACGGGCATCGCCGAATTTGATCGGGTGCTGGGCGGCGGCTTTGTTTCTGGATCGGCTACTTTAATTGGGGGTGATCCCGGTATCGGTAAATCCACTTTGCTTCTTCAAGCCGGCGTTCGATTGGCTCTAGCTGGCAAAGAAGTTGTCTATATTTCTGGTGAGGAAGCGGTTGATCAAATCCGGCTACGCGCAAAAAGACTGGGTTTCGGGCAAGCGCCCGTCCAATTAGCGGCGGCCTCTTCGGTTCGCGATATTCTCGCCACCTTGGAACAGTTACCGCATATAGATTTCCTCATTATAGATTCTATTCAGACGATGTATTCAGATATGATCGAAGGCGCACCGGGAACCGTCAGTCAGGTGCGCGCTTCATCACAAGAATTGATTCGTTTCGCAAAAGAGGCGGGGGTCGCCTTAATTCTTGTGGGTCATGTCACCAAAGATGGTGCTATCGCAGGGCCCCGCGTGCTTGAACATATGGTTGATACGGTTCTCGCTTTTGAAGGGGAACGTAGCCATCAATACCGAATATTGCGCACCACAAAAAACCGTTTTGGCGGCACGGATGAAATCGGCGTTTTTTCTATGGCTGATCAGGGCTTATCCGAAGTTTCCAATCCTAGCAGTCTGTTCTTAACAGCAAGAGATGAAAATATGAGCGGAGCCATTGTCTTTCCAGCCATGGAAGGCACGCGCCCCGTTCTGGTTGAAATGCAGGCTTTGACCGTTCGGCTTTCTAGTGGTGCTACGCCTAGGCGTGCCGTTGTTGGGTGGGATTCTGGACGGTTGGCGATGATTCTGGCCGTGTTAGAAGCGCGTTGCGGGTTAAATTTTTCCTCGGCTGAAGTGTATTTGAATGTCGCAGGCGGGTATCGTGTAACCGATCCTGCCGCTGATCTTGCGGTTGCTGTTGCGCTTATTTCTGCTTTGGCAGAACGGCCTATTCCGTCTGAAACCGTGGCCTTCGGTGAAATCGCTTTATCTGGTGAAATTCGACCCGTTGCCCATAGTCGGTTGCGATTACGGGAATCCGCTAAGCTGGGATTCACCAAGGCTCTGATACCGAAAATGGTTGAAAATAAGGAGAATATTGCATTCTCTTCCTTTTCAACCCTTCGTCAATCTGTGGATTATTTACTAGGACGTTAATGACCAATTTTCATCCAGTCGATTTAGCCTTTCTGGCCTTACTGATTATTTGTGGTTTTACAGGTTTTTGGCGCGGTTTTATTGGCGCGGCACTTTCTCTTTTTGCTTGGGTGGCCGCGATTATCGCTGTCAGAATAGGACATGTCTCGGCTGCCAATATTGTCCATAATTGGCTGGGTGTAGGTCTTTTTGGGGCAAATTTAATCTCTTTCGTTCTACTCTTTGTGACAGTCTATTTTATTGGTCAATGGTTATCAGATAGTATCGGTGCCAAGGTAAGGCGTTCTTTTCTGGCCTTCCCTGATAGGGTGCTGGGTGCTGGCTTTGGCGCTATAAAGGGAGCCATTATTGCCGAATGTCTGTTCCTCGTTATTATTCTGATAAATGCCACTTTTTCGACCCATTATAAACATCGTGTCCCGTTATGGTTGGAATCGGCTGTTAGCTATCCGTGGCTACAAAATGGCAGCACGGCTATTCTCGATTATGCCGGTATTCCTGATCCAAGCTGGATTGGGCAGCATATTCGCGAAAATGGAAAAACTGAAAAAACAAGCTGGCCGATAGATAAAGTAACTTCTTATCGAAAAAAGATGATGTCCAAGCCTATTGAAGAGGCCTTTTTTTCTACTGATACCGATAATGACAGCAAGACATCCGATGATGCTACCCCCAGCTTACCCAAAAAGAAAAATCATCCTAAAAAGCCCGTCTTAAAAAATGAATAGGCTAAAACATCCCATTCTAACAGTTCTCGACTTCTCTCATCTTCCATTTTTAGGCAGTGTTTTTAAGGGGTTAGGTTATTTTAAAAAAGGGTATCATTTAAGATTTTCGGGGATAAATTGAGACCAAATTTTTGTAAGGCAGACTAGATGCGAGTAGATCTGACCGACAATAATATAGGGTCGTCTTCCACGTGAACGAGGCCGCTGCGCGTCCAGCAAAAAGTAATCGGTTATTTTTCAATGGTATGCTTTAATTTCCTCTAACAGGTTGCGCATGGCAAGACATGCATAACGCTATGGAAAATGGAATTCGGTCTATGTTCGGTCTCGTAGATGGGCGGAACGAGGTGTCTGGGATGCTCTTCTTGAAACCCTCGTTGACCTTGGCCTTATGGATGACTGGCGACATAGGGTGGTAGATAGCACGATCCTTCGCGCCCACAGCCAGGCAGCTGACGCAAAAGGAAACACAAAAGTAAGGCTTTGATCGAAGCCTCGGAGGCTTTACGAGCAAAATCTACGCTCGTTCCGATGGTCAAGGTCGCCCTTTAGCTTTCATACTAACCGGCGGTGAAGTCTCTGATTATTCTGATGCTGATAGCTTGATAGATATTCCTGTCAC
>NZ_JAIWON010000172.1 GCF_020216885.1 Zymomonas sp.
AAATAAAGCTATGACACTTTCTTCGGAAAGCCAAAAAGACGAGACGAAAAAAGCCAATCAAAGACGCTTTAATATCATCACGGATCCCAGTCGGGACGCTTTGCTGACTGCATTTGGTAAAGCGACGTTAGATGATCGTTATCTTTTACCCGGAGAAAGCTATCAGAATTTATTCGCGCGGGTAGCTGATGCCTATGCCGATGACGAAGCCCATGCACAGCGTCTCTATGATTATATTTCCCGTTTATGGTTCATGCCCGCAACGCCGGTTTTATCAAATGGTGGAACCAAACGCGGCCTGCCAATTTCCTGTTACCTCAATGCCGTGCCAGATAGTTTGCAAGGCATTGTCGATATTTGGAACGAAAATGTCTGGTTGGCTTCTCGTGGTGGCGGTATCGGCACCTATTGGGGTAATGTGCGGGGCATTGGTGAGCCGGTTGGCCTGAATGGTAAAACCAGTGGTATTATTCCTTTTGTCCGCGTGATGGATTCATTAACACTCGCGATCAGTCAAGGCTCTTTGCGCCGTGGTTCGGCCGCCTGCTATATTGATATTTCACATCCTGAAATTGAAGAATTTCTTGAAATCAGAAAACCGTCAGGTGACTTTAACCGCAAGGCTTTGAATCTTCATCACGGCGTTTTGGTAACGGATGCCTTTATGGAAGCCGTCCGTGACGGTAGATCTTTCGATCTCGTTTCACCGCGTGATGGCTCCAAGCGGGGCGAAGTCGATGCCCGTAGCCTATTCCAAAAACTGGTTGAAACCCGTCTCCAGACTGGCGAGCCTTATATTGTGTTCATCGATCACGTGAACAACAATATGCCGAGCCATCATCAGGCCTTGGGATTAAAAGTCTCCAGTTCTAACCTCTGCTCTGAAATCACCCTTCCGACCGGACAAGACCACCTCGGCAATCAGAGAACCGCTGTTTGCTGCCTGTCTTCGCTTAATCTGGTGACGTGGGATCAATGGCATGACAATAAACGTTTTATCGAAGACGTTATGCGTTTTCTTGATAACGTTTTACAAAGCTATATCGACAATGCGCCAGATGAAATGTCTCAAGCACGCTATGCCGCCATGCGTGAGAGATCGGTTGGCTTGGGCGTGATGGGATTTCATAGCTTCCTGCAAGCGCGCAAGATACCTTTTGAAGGCGCTTTAGCCAAAAGCTGGAATCTTAAAATTTTCCGCCATATCAATGGCAAAGTCAATGAAGCCTCGATGATGCTGGCAAAAGAACGGGGCGCTTGCCCTGATGCTGCTGACATGGGCGTTATGGAGCGTTTTTCCTGCAAAATGGCGATTGCCCCAACGGCCTCCATCAGCATCATCGCAGGCGGCGCTTCTGCCTGTATCGAGCCTATTCCGGCTAATATCTATACGCATAAAACTTTGTCAGGCAGCTTTGTTGTCAAGAATCCTTACTTGCAAAAACTCTTGCAAGATAAATCCAAGGATTCCGATGCCGTCTGGAATTCCATTCTCGAAAAGAATGGTTCGGTTCAGCATCTGGATTGCTTGACGGCAGAGGAAAAAGACACCTTCAAAACCAGCTTTGAAATTGATCAGCGTTGGTTATTGGAAATGGCCGCCGATCGAACGCCTTATATCGATCAGGCGCAGTCGTTAAATCTTTATATTCCGGCAGATGTCGAAAAATGGGATTTACTGATGCTCCATTTCAGAGCTTGGGAAATGGGTATTAAATCGCTTTATTATCTTCGTTCGAAATCTTTGCAGCGAGCAGGTTTTGCGGGCGGTGTCGAGGCCGATAACACGCCCCAAATGAGAGAGATCGAAGTCGAAATGCGCAATTATGATGAATGTCTTGCCTGCCAGTAGGCTTTAATTAAAATGTGATGGATAAAAATCCTATCGCATGAGCGGGTTGCCGTTAATGCGATAGGATTTTTTATAAGCGCGTCAGGCTTGCGGCGTTTCTTCTTCGCTAAGCGCTTTTTTTTGCTGATTTTGCCTTTTTCTCAAACGCAAATTTTGACGCAGTGCCTCTGCTAACAGCTTTTTTTTGTTATCTGATTGATTTTGATACATTTTTTCGAAGAGTCTCTATTTTTTAAAGAAAAATTCATATCGTCCTTGACTAATGGAAATAGTTCCTTCATATGAGCGCCTCACCACAAAAAAGTGGTTGTGCTGCCGTAGCTCAGTGGTAGAGCGCATCCTTGGTAAGGCTGAGGTCGTGAGTTCAATCCTCACCGGCAGCACCATTTTTCTTTCTTCCCTTAAAAATCTATTTTCCCTAAAAATATCAGTCAGAACAAACGATATCATTCTGTTTTATGTCTGATTTTTATCAAAAAACCCGCTCACCATAAAAGCAAGCGGGTTCTTCGAAAAATTAAAGGCCTTTGGCGTTACGTTCACCAAGCAAACGCAAACGCAAAGCATTCAGCTTGATAAAGCCAGCTGCATCCTGCTGGTTATAAGCACCGGCATCATCTTCAAAGGTCACGACCTTTTCAGAATAGAGCGAATTGGGCGATTTACGACCGATAACATTCACACTGCCCTTATAGAGCTTTAAGCGAACCGTGCCGCTGACTCTGGCCTGACTATGGTCAATAGCGGCCTGTAACATTTCGCGTTCCGGTGAATACCAGAAGCCGTTATAAATCAGTTCGGCATAGCGCGGCATCAATTCATCTTTCAGATGCATAGCGCCACCATCTAAGGTCAGCTGTTCGATACCCCGATGTGCCTGAATCAGAATCGTGCCACCTGGGGTTTCATACATGCCGCGTGATTTCATGCCGATATAACGGTTTTCGACCAAATCAAGACGACCGATACCATGCTTGCGACCCAGTTCGTTGAGCTTGGTCAAAAGCTCCGCTGGTGACAAGGCTTCACCGTTAATGGCGATGGCATCACCACGCTCGAAATCAATGGTAATGATTTCCGGCGTATTGGGGGCATCTTCGGGGTTAACCGTGCGGGAATAGACATAATCCGGTACTTCCTGCCACGGATCTTCAAGAATTTTACCTTCTGAAGAAGTGTGCAGCAAATTGGAATCGACCGAGAAAGGCGATTCGCCGCGTTTGTCTTTTGGAACCGCAATCTGACGAGATTCAGCATAGGCAATCAATTTGCTACGGCTGTTCAAATCCCATTCGCGCCAAGGGGCGATAACCTTGATATCCGGTGCCAAGGCATAATAACCGAGTTCAAAACGAATCTGGTCATTCCCTTTTCCGGTTGCCCCATGTGCAACTGCATCGGCACCAACCTGACGCGCAATTTCAATCTGGCGTTTGGCAATTAATGGTCGTGCGATCGAGGTGCCAAGCAAATACTGACCTTCATAAAGGGCATTGGCACGCATCATCGGAAAAACAAAATCGCGAACAAATTCTTCGCGGAGATCGTCCATAAAAATATGTTCAGGCTTAATGCCCATCATTTCGGCTTTTTTACGGGCGGGTTCAAGCTCTTCGCCTTGACCGAGGTCAGCCGTGAAAGTGACGACTTCACAGCCATAATGTTCTTGCAACCATTTCAAAATAACGCTGGTATCAAGTCCACCTGAATAGGCGAGCACGACGCGTTTTACTTTTTCGGTCATGAAACTCTCCGGAATAGAATTATCAATGCGGCAATATTTTTACCGTATAGCCGCCGCTTGCCACGCTTATCATGGCGTTTCAAGCGCCATCCTGCTTAAAAATTTTGTGACCTGCCTTATAAAAAAGACAAGGCGTCTTATTATAGGATAATCAGACAATATTCATAAACTGCCTGATACCCATCATCTTAGAGAAAATATCGGGATCATATCACTGTAAAACAGTTTTCCACTTCTCTCTTGGAGTAAGGCCAAAATAATGAAAAAGAAAAATTTTCTTTTGCGTAGTCTGTCCTTGGCGTCAGGTCTGTTTTTAGCGGCAACCCCTCTTGTGCAGGCTTCCGCCCAGCAGGCCGCTGAACAGGTTCCGCCCTATATTCTGCCGATTACCCGCGCAGAAACGCAGGCACAGGTAAAACAAAATTTCGATAAATTTGATCTTGATCATAATGGCGTTGTCACAAAATCGGAATTTCAGACGGCCTTGGCCAATGAAAAAAACCAATGTCAAGCGATGATGGCCAAATTCAAGGATGCGAAGAATAGCGGTAAGACAAAAA
>NZ_JAIWON010000173.1 GCF_020216885.1 Zymomonas sp.
AGCCTTGTTATCATCCTCGTTTTTCGACCATAATGACCGCAGAATAAGAAAGACAACCCCACAGCTTATGGCGGCATCCGCAACATTAAAAACCAAAAAAGGATGCCAGTTACCAAAATGTAAATCGAGAAAATCGACTACAGCCCCCGACCGTATCCGATCAGTGATATTACCGATAGCGCCCCCTAATACAAGCCCAAGCGCCATAGCCGAAGAAAAATGCTTTTCCCGTAGGATCAAAATAACAACAGCCAAGGCAATAGCCGCCGTCAAGGCCACCAAAAGCCACCGCCCAACATCACTTCCAGCGGTCAGAAATCCCATAGAAATACCGTAATTCAAAACCCATTTTAACTGGAAAATAGGCAATATCTGAATTTCCATCCGTTCAGGCAGGTGCAACGGATGAGCAACATAGTATTTACTAAACTGGTCACAAAAGAAGGCGATAAGGGCAGCCAGAAAACCGGCTACCCTGATTTTATTTTTGGAATCAGACGCTATCGCTTTTTGTGTCACGCCTTATTCACCAACAACCGACTTACAACGACCACACAAAGCGCCATCTTCTTCCACTTCGGGAAGATGCTGCCAGCAACGACCACATTTATGACTTTTGGTGCGATCAACCGTTATCGCAACATCCGAGGCATCAACCAGATTGATTTTAGCCGTGATACAGATTTCAGAGAAATCAACCGAAGAGAGAATCTTCGCAGTAGCCGCATCAACCGGCAAGGTTACTTCAGCCTCAAGGCTGGAACCTACGATTTTTTCACGCCGTAACGGTTCGATTTTCTCTGTTACGATCTGGCGTTGTTCGCGGATAACCGCCCATTTTTCACCCAGAAGCTGATTTTTCCACTGGCTATCTACTTCCGGCCAGACCGATAAATGAATTGATCCGGCTTCAGGGAAGCGATGCAGCCAAACTTCTTCTGCCGTAAAGCATAAGATAGGCGCCGCATAGCGTACCAAAGCATGGAACAGAATATCCAAAACCGTGCGATAAGCGCGACGTTCTAGGGTGCCTTGCGGTGCAGCTTCACCGATGTCGCAATAAAGCCGGTCTTTTCTAATATCAAAAAAGAAAGCCGAAAGATCATTATTCACGAAATCAGACAGCAAGCGGAGATAACGGTTAAAGGCAAAGCCATTGACCGATTCATGCAATGCCTGATCCAACTCGGCCAGAAGATGCAGGATATATTTTTCTAATTCCGGCAAGTCAGCCAAATCAACTTTTTCTTCTTCTGAAAAGCCTTCCAAAGCCCCCAGTAAATAACGGAAGCTATTCCGCAATTTGCGATAGCCATCCGATGTGCCGGACAAGACTTCCTTACTGATACGGACATCTTCGTTATAGTCAGTCGAAGCCACCCACATACGCAGAATATCGGCGCCGCTTTCATTGATAACCTTCAAAGGATCAATGACATTGCCAACCGATTTCGACATTTTCCGGCCAGTACCATCCAAGGTAAAGCCGTGGGTCAACACCGCTTCATAAGGGGCATGACCACGCGAACCACAGCATTCCAGCAAGGATGATTGGAACCAACCGCGATGCTGGTCAGATCCTTCTAAATAAAGCTGAGCGCGAGTGCCTTCGCCATAACGGGCTTCGACGACAAAGGCATGGGTTGAACCTGAATCAAACCACACATCTAAAATATCATTGACGGGTTCATAATCTTCAAGACGATATTTATCGCCAAGGAAGGCCTGATGATCGGCTTTAAACCAAGCATCGGCCCCTTCTTGACGGAAAGCAGCCAAAATACGGGCATTTACTTCTGGATCACGTAAATAATCGCCGCTTTCACGATTGACATAAAGGGTGATCGGAACCCCCCATGCCCGCTGACGCGAAATAACCCAATCCGGCCGACCTTCAACCATGGTCTGAATCCGATTTTTTCCCTTGGCAGGGAACCAGCTTACTTCGTCAATAGCGTTTAATGCAGTTTCACGCAGAGTTTTCCCAGCGATCGCGCCTTTCTCTACCAAACGATCAAGCGCGATAAACCATTGGGGCGTGCAGCGATAAATCAACTTGGCCTTTGAACGCCAGCTATGGGGATAGCTATGATGCAGAACCGAGGTCGCTAATAACGCCCCGACTTCTCTTAAATCAGAACAAATTTGACCATCGGCTGCATTGATCTTTGGCGAGATAACCAGACCTTCACCGCCCATCCACAGCCAATCTTTGCGATAACGGCCATCATCTTCAACCGCAAAAACCGGATCGATATTATGGGCTTTACAAAGAAGGAAATCGTCCTCACCATAATCCGGTGCCATATGGACGATACCGGTTCCGGCCTCGGTCGTCACATGGCTGCCGTCCAAGAAAGGACGAGGCTCGGCAAAGAATCCGCCTTTTTCAAACATCGGATGCTGGGCAACACTGCCCTCTAATTCGGAACCCTTACCCCGCCATAAAACAGGTGCGTCGCCTTCATGACCAATCCGTTTCAGGCTAGCTTCCAACAAGGCTTCTGCAAAAAGATAATGTTTGCCGTTCAAATCGACCAAAACATAGTCAATGTCAGCACCATAGGCTAAAGCACGGTTGGCTGGAATCGTCCAAGGCGTGGTCGTCCAGATAACGGCATAGCCACCGACTAATTCCGGAATTTTGCTATCCGTGATTTTAAAGGCCAAATCAATCGTGGTAGAATCGACATCGGCATAATCAACTTCAGCTTCAGCCAAAGCGGTCTTTTCAACGACTGACCACAGAACCGGCTTGGCACCACGATAAATTTGGCCAGTTTCGGAAAAGCGCATCAATTCACCGGCAATAATAGCCTCGGCTTCAAAATTCATGGTCAGATAGGGGTTATCCCATTCCCCTAAAACACCCAATCTTTTGAATTCCTGACGCTGGGTATCGACCCAGTGAACCGCATATTTCCGACATTCCTGACGGAATTCGACAGCATTGACATCTTTATCGACGTTCAGTTTCTTTTTACGAAACTGCTCTTCGACTTTCCATTCAATAGGCAGACCATGACAATCCCAACCGGGGACATAAGGCACATCCTTCCCCAACAGGGTTTGGCTGCGCATAATGATATCTTTTAAAATCTTGTTCAGAGCATGACCGATATGAATGTCGCCATTGGCATAAGGCGGGCCATCATGAAGGATGAAGCGTTCCGCGCCTTTACGCTGTTCGCGCAACTGCTGATAAAGGTCTTCTTTTTGCCAACGCGCTAGAATTTCTGGTTCTTTTTTCGCCAATCCAGCCTTCATTGGGAAGGAAGTTTTTGGTAAAAAGACAGTCGGACGCCAGTCGCGCGCCTGGGTAGCATCGGCAGATTTTTGATCGGACATAATGAAGCTCTGATACGAAACGGGATAAGAAAGGAAAGATACCTTTAATGTAAAGCACCCTTGGAAGAAACAGGATTGTTTACAGTAAAGCGATATCTATCCGATTATTGTCGTCTATTTTAATATTTTAAATAGGATCAATGACATATTCACTTAAACAAGCGCGGGCAACCTTACAATCCTCGCCTATTTGCTGAATCAAGGCATCCATACCCTTAAATTTTTGCTCTGGCCGTAAAAAAGCAATCAAGGAAACGGCAATCGTCTGATCGTAGATATCGCCTTCCCAGTCAAAAAAACAAGGTTCCAACCATTCTGTTGGCGGAGAAAAACTGGGACGTATCCCTAAATTAGCCGCTCCATCGAGGTAACGCCCATCGGGCAATCGCCCCTTCACCGCATAGATCCCATAAGCAGGCCGGACATAATCACCCATCAATAAATTAGCCGTAGGGAAGCCCAGTTGACGACCCACCTGATTGCCATGACGGACAACGCCTTCGACTGTAAAAGGTCGACTAAGAAGACGAGCCGCCCTTTCAGGATACCCCTGTTTCAAAGCCTCTCGAATACGGTAGTATTTAAGTTAAAATATTTTAAGATTCAATATATGAAAAAGAAAGTTGCAAGTTATCTATCTGTTTTACCTGTGGTTTATTTCTGTTT
>NZ_JAIWON010000061.1 GCF_020216885.1 Zymomonas sp.
TCGCCTCCTATTGGCATGAGGGCAGGGGTATTATTCCCTATTTTGCTCGTCTGAAATTGGGCTTTGTCCCACGAGATAAAAAGACAGAGTGATTTTTTGTCCTGATTGTTGATTTTTCTAAAATAAGCCGCCTTATGTCATAAAAAGGGTCTCGTTTTCCTTTATGACAAGAGAACGAAATCCTATTCTATTTTTTAGAAAAAGAGCATTAGCCAATAGCGAATTATTTATTTTAAAATTCTTTTTAAAACTTAAATTTTGGAATTTTATTAAAATAAATGTGGAATAATTTAAAATTTATTGTATATTTTTACGGATATAGAACAATATATTTTTTAGGAAATTCCATGTTGAAATTAAGTGCCAGAAACCAGATTAAAGGCAAAATAATCAAAATTGCCAAGGGCGCCACCACTTCCCATATTACCTTGGATGCCGCCGGAACCACACTGATGGCCTCTATCACCAATGAAGCCGTAGAAGACCTGAAATTGGAAGAAGGTAAGTCGGCTGTCGCCGTCATCAAAGCATCCGATATTATGGTCGGGATCGAAGCATAATAAAGCTGTGCCAGCCTTCTTTGAGAGGGCTGGCATATCTTCCAAAAAACGGCGGCAACAGAGCCGATTTTATATGGAAGGCCAGCGATTTTATGTCTGGTTATTTTTTCCAGATAGGCGGATTTAAGCCGCTTCCAATTTCACCTGCACATCACAGGGTTTGGCATAATAGGGGGTAGAGGTGACAATAATATCAGCGCCAGCCTCTATATAATCGGCTATATTTTCTGGATTGATGCCTCCAGCAGCGGCGAGTGATGGAATATGGTCAAAAAATTTCAATCTTTCTTGTAAATGATGAAGCTGTTGGGGCGTAAATTTTTCCAGTTGCAAGATATCGGGCGAAAATTGAGCGACGGTTAAAGCCTGTTCTATGGTTTCAACCTCTACCGTGATTTTTCTTTCTGGCATATTCTGTTTTAACCGCCCGATCGCTTTACCAATATCGAAATTCATAAATGTCAGATGCTCGGCAAAAACCAGCAGCGTTTCTGAAAGATTGATCCGGTGCATAACTCCGCCGCCTGCCAATACAGCTTTGACGGCTAAGGGGCGGGTTAAAGGAGGGGCTTTGCGAGTGCAGCCAACGACGGCTAAAGGAGATATCTTTTTGGCCAAAGTCACCATCTTATGGGTCATGGTGGCGATGCCTGCACTCCATTCCATCAAACTCTGGGCAGATTTCCAACCCAAATGAAGTTGGCCTGCCGAGGCTTTCGCCTCTAAGAGTAACATGCCGGATAAGGCACGACTACCAGAAGGTATCGCATAATCTATGGATGCCCCCAGTTGCTTTAAAATAGCGGCGGCTTCTTCAACGCCGCTCGCGATCTGGTCATCCCGCGCCGTAAAGGTGATATGGGCGGGGTGATCTTGGATGCCCAAGGATCGGGTTGTTAAATCGCCATAACCGGCATCTTCCATCCATAAATTTTCTATCAAACCAGCCGAAATTGGTAAAAAATGGGGCGCAGGAAAAGGCGAGTTCGACATGATTTTTCTTCTGTCTCTTAAGGTATGAATAGATTTTTTCGGCAATCTAGAAGGCAAAGCAGAAGAATTTTTATTCTGGCGGCATTGTCAGTGAAGTCAGCTTGACCATCGGTAGTTTGACCGGTTTGACGGCATCTTGATGCACCTTGAAAAGCCGCTCTTTTATCGGTGAAGAATCGACAAAATCATTATAGGCTTGCGCGAGATAATGCTGATATCTCTGTTTTTCTTCGGCTTCATCCGTTGGATCACCCTTATCCTCTTCAAGATAAAGCGACATTTTCCGCAAAATATGCAATCGGGCGACATTTAATATCCGAGGATCATACTCAACATCCAACGCCGAGAAAAAATCTTCAGCAGACGATAATTGGCGCAATGTGTCAGTAAAAGACATAATCATTCCTTGACGTTATGGACGGGCAAAATCCCTGTTAAAAAACAGTTTATCGCAGGTCAGTGCTGGGCTGGGCATGGCTAAAATGTTGATGAATCAAGGCAATTTCCGATAATCCAATGGAACGTTTTTGATGGCTCGCTTGCATTTTGACCGCAGCCAACAGATTCTGGATCATGTCTTCCTGCGCTTTGATGCCCAATAAAGAGAGCGCATGACGGATAGCCGCCCGTCCCGAATGTTTTCCCAAAACGATTTCACGCTGTCTTCCCAGCTTTTCGGGATTGAAGGCTTCATAACTTGCCGGATTGCGCAAAAGGCCTGCCACATGAATGCCGGATTCATGTTGAAAAACAGATTCCCCAACAATGGCTTTATCCGGTGGAATGGTTCGACCTGCCGCTTGGGCAACATATTGCGCTAGATTATAGAGTTTTTCGGGACGAATCCGCGTTTCTTTGCCTGCGATATGGCTGGCAGCTATCGCCACCTGTTCGAGTGAGGCATTGCCTGCGCGTTCTCCCAAACCGAGAACCGTGACACTAGCCCCTTTGGCTCCGGCTTTGATCGCAGCGAGACTGTTGGCGGTGGCTAGTCCCAGATCGTCATGGCCGTGAAATTCGATATCAAGCGGGCTTATTTGATGAAGTTGGGTGATAATTTCATAGGTCGCAAAAGGGTCAAGAATCCCCAATGTATCGGCAAAGCGGATTCTGAAGGCACCCGCTTCTTCAATCACGCCCAGTAAATCGGTTAAAAAAGATATTTCTGTTCGGCTGGCATCCTCTGCACCGACAGAGACTTCTAATCCGTGATCTTTGGCATAGCTGATAACCTTTTGGCAGAGTTCCAATATATCCACTGCCGACAGATCGGGAAATTTGGCTGCCATTTGAAAAGGCGATGAAGAAATAGAAAGATGGACGGTCTTGGCACCTGTTTCCAAGGCCTTATCCACATCGGCAATTTTCATCCGACACCAAGGAATGACCCGTGCTGTTTCGCTCTGTTGGTCAATTTGGCGGATGGCTTCGATTTCGCTAGCCCCCATAGCGGGAATACCGGCTTCGATTTCATCAACGCCCGCCTCATCCAAGGCTTTGGCAATATGTAACTTCTCGGATAGCGTAAAGGCAACACCCGGAGCCTGCTCTCCATCGCGCAATGTCGTGTCGTTAATGATGAGATGTTTGTCACTTTTTGCAGGCATAACAACCACCTTCTGTTTCTATTAGTTATTTTTATATAATTTATTATTAAATATTATTATAATATATCTCTATTTGATCGGGGGTCTTTTAAAATTTTATTCATTTGCTCTAGGACATAGCTGACATCTTCTTCGCTATTCTCTCGCGAGAAAGAAAAACGAAGGGCGCCATGGGCAAATGGGTAAGGCACTCTCATGGCTCTCAACACATGGGAGGGCTCTATTGAGCCAGAGGCGCAGGCCGAACCGGAAGAAGCAGCAATGCCGGATTGGTTGAGAAAGGTTAAAAGAGCTTCGCTGTCTTTATTTTCAAAAGCGATATTGAGAGTGTTCGACAAGCGATGTTCTCTGTCGCCCAGAATCGAGGCTTTGCTATCCAATGCTAACAGGCCTTGTTCCAATTTGTCGCGTAAAGCCGCTATTTCGGCATTGTCTTTTGAAACTGTATTGAAGGCCTTTTCGGCGGCCAGTCCTAATCCAACAATCGCAGGGATATTTTCTGTGCCGCCGCGTCTGCCTCTTTCTTGATGACCGCCTCGGATCAAAGGCTGTAGCTTTAATCCCTGACGCAGATAAAGAACGCCAACGCCCTTCGGTGCATGTAATTTATGTCCCGACAGTGACAACATATCGATATCGGAATTATGCAAGGAAACGGGTAATTTACCGATGGCTTGCACGGCATCGCTATGAAAAAGGCTACCGGCTTCATGTGCCATCCGGCTTAAAATTTCTATCGGAAAGAGGGTGCCTGTCTCATTATTGGCATACATGAAAGAGACCAGCGCCGTTTTGGGATTTAACGCGCGCTGATAAGCCTCAATATCAAGGCATCCTTGGCTATCAACCGCGATATAATGGATTTTGATATCCCGATATTTTTGGAGCCATGCGCAAAGACTTAAAATAGCAGGATGCTCAACTCTGCTTGTGATGATTTCATTGCGTTCGGGATTAGATGCCACAGCCGATAAGATTGCTGTATTATTGGCCTCTGTCCCGCCGCTGGTAAAAATGATTTCCTGTTCTTCCTTGGCGTTCAGCAGTTTTTGGACTTGCTGCCTTGCCATTCTAAGCGCGGTTTTAGCCTTGTGACCCCATGCGTGCAGAGAGGACGGATTGCCGAAATACTCGCCAAAATAAGGGATGATCGCCGAAAGAATTTCAGGATCAACACGGGTCGTTGCATTGTTATCAAGATAGACAAGCCTCATTTCCCAAAGCGCCTTTTCTGCTTTTAATGGCCGGGCGGCATGGGAATGACCCGCAACGGGACACCAATGCGATCAATCAGGGTTTTCTGGATACCATGCACCGTCAATGTCGATAATTGGCATTGGATACAACTGCCTGTCATACGGACGATAACTTTGTTATCTTCGATACAGATAAATTCGCAGTCGCCACCATCGCGTTTAAGCGTCGGTCGAATTTCCTCAATCGCTATAACGATATCCTGTTTATGCTGCTGTAGATCCATTTTCGGAACCCCTTCCTGTCTATCGAGGGACGGCAAAAAATCGCTTTCGGATGGTTGTTAGTGAAATGATTTTCCGCAGGAGCATTTTGAACCGGCATTCGGGTTGTCAAAAGTAAATCCGGATTCTTCGAGGCTAGTCACGAAGTCTATTTTTGTCCCTTCCAAAAGAGGGGCGGACTCTGCTTCGACAAAAATTTTAACGCCTTTTTCTTCGACAATAATGTCATCGACTTCAGCTTTCCGTGCCAACGCCATCCGGTATATCAAACCGGCGCAACCGCCTGTTTCGACCATGATACGAATAGCTTGCACGGAGGCATCGTCTGTTCCCGTTATGGATTTGCGGATAGCATCAGAAGCACTGTCAGTCAGATGAAGCATCGCCGTTTCCTGTATTGAGGCATTTCTCAACAGATCGGAGCAAATACTGTGCCATATAAAAGAGCCGCTATCCTTTGGCTCTTTTTTAGGAAAATGTCGGGTTATGCACTGTGACTATGGGACAAAATGTAGGCTTTTGAACAATCTTTCATCTGACCTGCCGAGAAAGCCAGATTTAAAGACTATGTGCTAACAGGCTTTCGCCTTTTTCGTCCCCGAAGCAATGGTCTATATCGTCACATTCTTCGCAAATAGGGGCGGGGCATAGACCATAATGGTCATCACGGCAGATGAGGCGGAACAGGAATTTTTTCCACTTCATGTCTTTCGTGTTTTTTTGCGCCAAAGGTTCGAAATAGCGTTCCATGAGCCAGCCAAGCTCGCGACGATTTCTTAATCCCAAATCCTGCCATAAGTGATGGGGTGCCATAGAACGGCGGGCAATCATTCCAGCCAAGATATATTCAAAGCGGGAATCCTGACTAGTATTACGACAGAGCAAATCCCGTAAATAATTTTCATCTTCTTCACATTTGGGTGCTTTTTCGTCGCTATAAGGCTGAAATATGGCTGTGGCATGGGGAAAATAATCGGCGATAATGTCGGTTATCATCGCACCGCTATGACCCAGCTTTTCCGAGAGGGGCGTTTCTTCTTTTTGAGCCTCTTCCAAGCTGATGGCGATAATAGAGGCAAGTATATGGCTTTCGAATTGATCGCATATACTTCCTCGTTGTGACATCAATCGATCATAGATGGACATGGAATTTCCCCGTTATCAAGCGGCGGCATGAATCTGGCTTTTGGTAGGGCAAACACGGGCGCAAGCACTGCAACCGATACAGGCACCTTCATCCTGAACAGTCATGACGGTTTTGATAATATCGCCGTCATCATCTTCTTCTGGGTCGATCAATTGGCCATCTTCATCGACGCCATAAAGGCCAAGGACATTGTGACCGCAGACTTTGTAACAGCGGCCACAGCCAATGCAGAGTTCAGGATTGATAGATATCAGATATTGAGGCTGCCATTCGCGGCCATCACGCGTATAAAAAGGCATGACATTTTCCTTTGCAAAAGGGAGATAGCGGCCTTGCTAGGCGGCGGCTGCCTCAGGAAATTGTTTGATGATCTCGATCGCGCTATCGACAGCCCGACAACCTTCTTGATTAAGGGCAGCCATATCTTCAAAGCAGAAACGATGAACATCCCGCATGCTTTTTGCCAAGACAACCAATCGACCCACAATAACGAATAACCGTCCGAAACCTTCGTGATTTAATTTCAGGATAGGGACGGCCATCTGCCCGCTTTTTTCTTCAATGGCCAAAGCGACCGCTTGATAGAAATAATCAATACGATCAATAATTTCAGGATCAGGATCACCGATGATTGGGATAGCGCGTCTTTCCTCTTTGGTGACGATATATTCGGAAAGGAGCGCTGTATCCTGTTTGTTTTCCCATGCACCAAAGCTGTCTTCTGCCCGAATACGGGTGATTAACATCCGCATAAAAGGGCTGTTTAGATCGCTCATCGCCCAGCCTCCCTTAGTCGTCATCTTCGTCGAGAAAATCCATTGAACGGGATGGCATCCCCATAGCCTTCCTTAACCATGGTGGCGGGTTACCCTTCATCATGTCTTGCACCCGTTTGATAATCGAAGCGATAGATTCTTCTGTCGGCAGTTTGACGGGGTGAATACCGGCATTCACGACCTTGGCGGCGGCGGGCCCCCCAATGGCAAGGATGAAAAGTAGTTTACAATCGGCCAAGGCTTCGACTTTGGGCGTAATTGTATCTTCGCCTTCTAGATGGCTACCGCTTTGATCAGAGATTTTGTGAAAACCCAAGGCTTCGACAAAATGAGCATCGTCAGAAGTTACATCCCATATGGAAAAGCGATTAGCACCGCCGAAATGGGCATTTAAAGATTTCATATCATTGGTGGCAATCGCGATCCGTAATAACGGGGCGACATCTGTATTGCCTGAGACAGTCTCTTTCCCGTGGGATTCAACTAATTGCAGACGACGTTCAGGCATAAAGCGGCTCCTTCAAAATATCTGCGCTGTTGTCAGCGAAATCAGCTGGTTTCGGGTGGTGTGTTTTTTCCAAAAACAGATTGGCAATTCGGAAGATTAAATTTTGGGTGCCTTGATATCCCAAGGTCAGATTATGGGCATTGCCGATCCGGTCAAAAATCGGGAATCCAACCCGAAATAACGGAATACCCAGCCGTTCTGACGCTTGTCTGCCATGACTATGGGTTACCAGCATATCAACTGGATGGTCACGAACCTCATCTTCAAAATCAATAAGGTCACCGACGATAACTTTTTCTGTCGGAATGTCTTTCAGATGGGGCGAATGGCTTGTTGATGAAACCGCGACCTCAATCCTTGCGCCCATCCCGTGAAAAAAATGGCTCAAGCTGACCAATAAATCAGGGTCGGCGGCAATGGCGACTTTCTTCCCGCCAAAATAGAAATGACCGTCCAGCATAGCATCTACCAATTGGCTTCTTTGTCGCCGGTAGCGTTGCGGAATGGATTTTCCCGATATGCGAGACAGCAAAGCCATCAATCGGTCTGATGCGGATAGGCCAGTTATATCAGGAAATAAGCTGGTCGGGATACCTGTCAGACTTTCCAATAACTCAGCCGGTTTTCGCATATGCTCGCCAATCGCGATCGTATGCGCTGAACGTGCCATATGGGCAACTTCTTCAAGGCGGGTGCCGCCCATAGTCGTTGTCATCCAGTTTTCAGGAATATGACCGTCAAGGGATGAAGAAATATCGGGAAGAATAACCGGATATAATCCGAAACTTTCGATAATATCCCGAAGTGCTTCAATATCGGCTGCGGTCTGATGCACCCCCGTCAAGACATTGATTTGTTGGAAAGAGGTGACGGCGGTGCTCCATGGAATGACAACATCGTCGATAATCGCGGTAACCGCATTTGACCAACCATCTTCCAAAGCCCCGTTATAATCAGGCGTTGAAACAAAGGTGATTTGGCGATTGGCAAGATCGGGGTTCTTCGCTTTGATTTCTTTTAAGGCACCGACATAATCTTCGCCCCGCGTTTCAACCAAGGCGGTGGATGCAATGCCGATAAAACGGGGATCAACACGGGCAGTCAGATTGAGGATGGCCTCTTCCAGATGGTTATGACCACCCAAAATAGTCGAGACTTCATTCATCGCGGTGGTTTGTAGTGGTATGGCTTCTTTGAAATGCCGGACGGCCAAAACCAGCGCAAAAGAAGTGCAGCCTTGGGAACCATGAAAGAGGGGAATGGCCTTATCAATACCAAGAAAGGCCAAAGCTGCTCCAAGTGGCTGCGAGACCTTTAGTGGATTGATGGATTCCGGTTTTTTGTTTTCGACAACAATGCTCATGATGCCCTCTCGTTAAAAAGATGATCGTCATCAAAAAGGTCGTCTATTTCCGGTGCTTCCCAGCCTTCCTCCCAAGGGGCAGGTTGTCTGACTTCTTGCCAGACCGGATTGGAAAGGGCGCAGTCGATATCCTGAACCAAAGCCAAAAGGCCGCTATAGCCAGCATAGGCTTTATGGCGTTCTTGGTTGATATCGACCCACGGGATTTTAGCTTTCAAAGCAATAAATTGGGTGCGTCCCCCCGAAAGCATGATATCGGCTTCGCCTGCTTTCAGGCGGTTATAAATATCGCGCGGTGGGATTTTTTCGATCATATGGGCATCACTGCCCATTAGCTTTTTGATTTTTTCTTTATCGGTTTCGGTCGATTTCCGAACAGAGGTGCCTACAATCTCGATACCGGTTTGTTGCAAAGCCGAAACGATTGACCATGATTTTACCCCGCCAGTATAAAGAAAAACCCGTTTGCCCTGTAATCTTTGGCGATAGGGTTCCAATTTTTCCCAGCAGCGTTTTTCTTCGGCTTCAATCAGGGCTTCTGTTTTGTCGATCAAATCAGCGGAAGCCCCCCCTTTGACCAGAAGGTCAGCAATCTTCCGAAGCGAGCGAGAAGTCTCCTCGATTCCGTAGAAAGAGCCTTCAAAGAAAGGAATGCCCCATTTTTCTTCCATTTTTCGGGCAAGATTGATGAGAGCCGCAGAGCAGACCATCATATTCACGCGGGAGCGGTGGGCAGAGGCTATATCCCGATAGCGGGCATCTCCGGTAATACAGCTATGCACCCGAATACCTAATTGATCGAAAAGCGGTTTGATCTGCCATAATTCGCCGGACAGATTATATTCGCCAATAATATTGATATCGGTATCGCTGCTTTGTTCTGGTTCCATTGTGCCGATGACGTGATCGAACAGCGTTTCACCCGCCAATTTATTGCCCAAATTTTTGGTGCCAATAAAGCCCGGTGAGTTGACGGGAATGACCGGAATATTCAATTTTTGGGCGGCATGTTTACAGACGGCTTCGACATCGTCGCCAATCAAGGCCGGAACGCAGGTGACATAGACAAAAATCGCAGGGGGATTGAAGCGTTCGGCTGCATTACGAATAGCCTTATATAGACGTTTTTCACCCGTTCCCATGATGATATCCATTTGGGTCAGGTCTGTCGTAATGCCATTCCGGTAAAGGGTAGAGCCAGAACTGGCGGATTGGCGGTTATCCCATCCATTGCCTTCGCAGGCCAAAGGGCCATGCACAATATGGATGACATCAGTAATGGGTTGTAAGACGATTTTGGAACCATCAAAGGCACAGCCGCCAGCGGTTGCCCCCGGTGTTAAAGGTTTGCCACAGCCTTTCCGACGTTCTTTTTTCCCCTTGGCCACATTTTTGGCACAAGCCGGTTCATTGAACAGACTGATTACTTTTGCCTTTAACCTGTTATCCATCAATGGCTCCTGAAAAGGGAAGGTCTGAAAAGGGGGGACGGACAGATCGGCTTCTGTCCGTCTTGGGGGTTAGCGCGTTAATTCGAAAGCATAGGCCGTGTCATTGGAGGCGGTTGC
>NZ_JAIWON010000062.1 GCF_020216885.1 Zymomonas sp.
CTTCTTGTCCATTTCATCGAAAAACTTGTCGAGCAGGGCAACAACCACTCTAATGCCGCCTTGATAGCCCCATAACGGGAAGCGGTGATGGTGATGCCGATCGAAAATCGGGAAAGTTAGCCGAACAAGCGGGGTTTCCGTATCTTTTTCGAGATATTTTCCATAGGAATTCCCGATCAGCATATCGACTTTTTCAGTCGCGAGCAGGGAACGCATATGCCAAAGATCTTTGCCACCCCATGCTTTGCAATCTTGGCCAAAAGCAGAGCTGTCGAATAGCGCCTGCATTTTCTTTTCCCATGCCTTGCTGCCATTGGTGGCAAGGCAATGGCGGGGTTCGCCACCCGTTTCCATGACAAAGCGTGCCATGCTGTAAACAAAGTCAGGATCGCCATAAATCGCATAGCTTTTGCCATGGAGATAGGCTTGGCTGTCGGTAATGGCATCGACCAGACGACCGCGTTCTTTTTCGAGTTCAGCCGGAATGGCTTTTCCGGTCAATTCCGAAATTTTCATCAGAAAATCGTCGGTGCCTGATACGCCTAATGGATAATGGAAGGCGACGGTTTCCTGTCCGGTATTTTCGATATATTCGAGCGTTTTCGGCGTGCAGTAAGACTGCATTGAAACCGTGGCTTTGGCATTGATGGCATCGGCAACCGCTTCCAAAGAAGTGCCACCATCATACATCCGAAATTCACCATCTGAAGGCGTATCGAATTGGTCGGATACATCAGACAGGATCGTGTATTTCACGCCCATCAGATCAAGCATCCGTTTTAATTCACGGTTATTGCCGACGGCATAACCATCGAAACCCGGAATGATATTGATAGAGTCATTGGGGCTTCGCGTTTTATCTTTCCAGAAATTTTCCAGAATACCCCGCATCATGTTGTCATAGCCCGTTACATGGCTACCAACGAAGGCTGGTGTATGAGCAAAAGGCACATTGAAATCAGCGGGAACCGAGCCTTTTTCTTTCGCGGTATTGATAAAGGATTGGAGATCATCCCCGATCACTTCGGCCATGCAGGTAGTCGAAACCGCAATCATTTTCGGGTTATATAGGCTGTAGGCATTCGCCAGCCCATCCACCATATTGTTCAAACCGCCAAAAACCGCTGCATCTTCGGTCATGGAGGAAGATACCGCCGAAGCCGGTTCTTTGAAATGACGGGCAAGATGAGAACGGTAATAGGCAACACATCCCTGTGAGCCATGCACAAAACTTAACGTGCCTTCAAAACCGGCGGCGGCAAAGACCGCCCCCAAAGGCTGGCATGATTTTGCAGGATTGATCGTCAGGGCTTCGCGGGCAAAGTTTTTCTCGCGATATTCCCAGCTTTTAGTCCAATCGGCAATTTCTTTGACCTTGTCGGCTTCTGGCATATTTTCAAGTTTGCTTTTGGCCGACAGCATCTCTTTATATTCTGGTTCCAGAAAGAGAGAGGCATAATCAAGGGTTTTTTCAACAGATTGAGGCATCGTCTAATCCTCTTTTATCAGGGGTGGCAGGGACTTTGCCCTGCCATAGGCTGCCCCATTTAAGCGGCGGTTTTCCAAGGGGCTTTGAACATGCCCCAGACTGGGCTATTGATGGCCAAATCCATGTCACGGGCAAAAATGGCAAAGCCGTCATAACCATGATAAGGCCCTGAATAATCCCATGAATGCATCTGGCGGAATGGTATGCCGGCTTTTTGAACCGCATATTTTTCCTTGATGCCGGAACCGACCAGATCGGGGCGAATAGCCTCGATGAATTTTTCCAGCTCATAGGTTGAGGCGTCGTCATAAATTAACGTGCCTTCTTTGACGTAATGGCCTGTCCGCTGGTAATCATCGTTATGGGCAAATTCATAGCCGGTCGCGACGATTTCCATACCCAAATCGGTATAGGCATTAACGACATGGCGTGACCGCAATCCGCCGACATAAAGCAAGACTTTTTTGCCTTCGAGGCGGGGGCGATATTTGGCAATCACTGCATCGGCCAAAGGCTGATATTTGGCGATGACGCGTTCAGCCCCTTCTTTGATCTTGTCATCGAAATGCTCGGCAATACTGCGAAGGGAGGCTGCAATCTGGCTAGGGCCAAAAAGATTATATTCCATCCACGGAATACCGTGCTTTTCTTCCATATAGCGGCTGATGTAATTCAATGACCGATAGCAATGGATCAGATTCATCTTGGCCTTTGGCGCGCGTTCGATTTCGGCCAAAGTGGCATCACCCGACCAGCTACCGATTACCCGCAAACCCATTTCTTCAAGAAGAATACGGGAAGACCACGCATCACCACCGATATTATAGTCACCCAAGATATTGACATCATAAGGGGAGGGTTCAAAGGGAACCTGATTACCGTCTTGGTCAAGCACCCAGTCACGAATGACATCACAGGCGATATGATGACCCAAAGACTGCGATACCCCGCGAAAGCCTTCGCACCGCACCGGAACGATGGTTTTCCCGCTGATTTTTTTCTGTTCACGGGCAACGGATTCAATATCGTCACCGATCAAGCCGACTGGGCATTCTGATTGAATGGTCGTGCCATGATTAAGCGGGAACAGCTCGTCAATTTCAGCTAGAATTTTTTTCAGCTTTTTATCACCGCCGAAAACAATATCTTTTTCCTGATAATCGGAGGTGAATTGCATGGTGACAAAACTGTCCACGCCGGTGGTGCCGTTATAGAAATTCCGGCGTTGTGACCATGAATAATGGCCGCAACCAACGGGGCCATGGCTGATATGAACCATGTCTTTGACAGGCCCCCAGACCACGCCTTTTGAGCCGGCATAAGCACAGCCGCGGATCGTCATCACACCCGGAATGGATTTGATATTCGACTTAACGCTGCATTCGCTCAAGGCACCGGGATCGGCGTCGGTATCGGGGGCTTTGGCAACCGTCAGATGTTTCTGACGGCGCTTTTTGGCCTTGGCCGGATAGGCTTCAAGCACTTCCTCGATGAGGCGGGTGTTGAAGATGGTTTCTTCCTCATTCAAGCTCATCTTGGGCTCCTTACTTGGCAACCGCAGCTTCCTTGGCAGCGAGTTCAGCCAGCTCTTGCTCTTCGGTTTTCATGATGCCGAATTCGAGCAGCATTTCTTCCAATTCTTCCATCGTGATCGGGGTCGGGATGGTGCCTTTCCCTGAATTTTCGTGGATTTTTCTGGCCAATTCACGATATTCATTGGCCTGATCGGAATCCGGTGCATATTGAAGCACGGTTTGCTTCCGTAATTCGGCATGCTGCACGATATTGTTCCGTGGAACAAAATGGATCAGCTTGGAATTTAGGCGTTTTGCCAAGGCTTCGGCTAATTCATATTCACGGTCGGTCTGGCGTTCGTTACAGATCAGACCACCCAAGCGAACACCGCCGGTGCCAGCATATTTCAAAATACCTTTGGCGATATTATTGGCAGCATAAAGTGCCATCATTTCGCCAGACATAACGATATAGATTTCTTGCGCTTTATTTTCGCGGATAGGCATAGCAAAGCCGCCGCAAACAACGTCGCCCAAAACGTCATAAGAAACGTAATCGACATCGTCATAGGCGCCATTTTCTTCGAGGAAGTTGATCGAGGTAATAACCCCGCGACCAGCACAACCAACGCCCGGTTCTGGCCCGCCGGATTCTACGCATTTAATATCTTTGTAGCCGAGTTTCAGGACATCTTCGAGTTCAAGGTCTTCGACCGATCCGGCTTCAGCAGCCAGACTCAACACCGTATCTTGTGCCTTGGAATTAAGAATAAGGCGGGTGGAATCGGCCTTGGGATCGCAGCCGACAATAAGGATTTTCTGGCCAAGTTCGACCAAGGCCGCGAGTGTATTTTGAGAGGTCGTTGATTTTCCGATGCCTCCCTTGCCGTAAAAAGCAATCTGGCGAATTTTGCTCATGATACTGTCCTGTTTCCGATAAGTCGCGATAGGCGGACCGTTCGGCCCGACAGTCATTTCATCGCAAACAGCGTGCCAATTCCAAGATTGCCCATAAAAAGGCGCGTATAGGCTCGGTCATTGCCGGAAAAAAGGAGGGCGATTTATAAATTGTAAGGTTCTTTGTTCGAAGCGCGACAAATCATACATTATGATGTCGCAAAACATATGATATTTATAATTTTTAATCTTTTATTATAAAATAATAATGTGTGTTTTTAAGGCACGGATAAAAGGTAAATTATTCTACGGGTTAATTGTGATATTGATTCTCATTATTTTTGTTATCATATTCCCTTTCCATTGCGAGACGTTATCAATAAAAAATAGGGGAATGAATGAGAAACCCGTTACAGAAATGGGGTATGCTGCAAAGCGGAACCTGTCTTTTTGCTCTTTTGATATCATCGCCATCACATGCTGCAAAAGGTAAAAAAGACGATCCCACTGATCTGGTTATCACCGCCAAAAAAGACAGCGATGACTATGGGCAAAAACGCAATATGGCGGCCAAGATAGATATTGCCAATCGTGATTTACCCCAAACAGTCAACACTGTATCGGCGCAGTTAATGCGGGATCAGATGGTTCTGTCCCAGCAAGATGCCTTGAAAAATGTTCCGGGTGTTTCTTTCTCTACGGGAGACGGTCAGCGCGATCAGGTTTTCATCCGTGGCTTTAATGCTTTTGGTGATGAATTTGTAAATGGTTTTCGAGATGATGCCCTTTATTTCAGGGATATGTCCAATATTGAAAATATCGAGGTTTTGAAAGGCCCTTCGGCTGCTCTCTTTGGACGCGGATCGGCGGGCGGTATTGTCAATCGGGTGACAAAACAAGCTGATACCAATATCACCAATGTGACTTTTACCGGTGGGTCATGGAATGATTATCGTGGTCAATGGGACTTTGGTCGTAACAGCAAAAGAACGGGTAATGGTTTCCGTTTAACGGGCGCCATCGAGAATGGTGATAGTTATCGCGATCAACAATTTGTCCATCGTTTCGCTATAGCGCCCTCTTTCATGTATGGGAAAGGCACTGATACAGTTGTGACCGTTCAGGCTGATTATTTGAAAGATCGCCGAATTGCCGATTTGGGCAATCCTTCTTTGAATGGTCGCACAATCAATGTCGATCACCCCGAAATCTATTACGGGTCAGCCGATGCGGCTAAATATGACTATACCCAATCAACCGTATTTTCCCAGACGATCAACGCCGTCCACCATTTTTCCGATAATTTATCATTAAGGGATGGCTTTCGTCATTATGATTATAAAATGTTTCGGGGCAATACCAGTCCCGCAAGCGGGGTTGTCGATGGATTAGTCCAGCTTTCCCACCATCCGGCTTCCCGAGACGAAAACGGATGGGATAACCAGTTAGAGCTGACGCAAAAAATCGACAGCGGCAAGATTCATCAGACACTGCTTTATGGTTTTGAAGTTTCCCGCCAAAGTAAACTTTCGACTACCTATGCGACTTATCCCGGTAAGAATGCTTCGGCAGCCGAGAAAGCTAGTTTTTATGTCGATGCCTATAATCCGGTCTTACCCACTATTACAGGTGATGACCTTACCAGTATTACCAACCAGAATCGCGGCATTTTTTATGATTATGGTCTGTATATTCAGGATGCGGTCGATTTTTCTCATGGATTTAAATTGCTAGCGGGTATCCGCTGGGATTCCTTTAGTCAGACGACTTTACCTTTGGCAGGCTCTGCGAGCTATGCCCATCGCCTTGATCATACATGGAGTCCCCGTGTTGGTTTGACCTATGAACCTGATAACCACCAATCCTATTATATTTCGTGGAGTAAAAGTTATCAGCCCTCTGGTGAAACGCTGAATATTGTTGCCAAGCAAGCGGATTTGATTCCTTCTGCGACAACGTCAAAGGAAATCGGTGCCAAATATAACCTATGGCATGATCGCTTAACGATACAGATTGCCGGTTTTATCATTAAGAAAACCCATATTCAGGCGACCAATCCGCTGGATAATAGCACGATGGCGATAGGCACCCAACGCAATGAGGGGGCTGAATTTTCTGCCACCCTTGATGTCGGGAAAGATATTCATTTGATTGCGGGTTATGCCTATTTAAGAACCAAAAATCTGGCTTCGGCTGTGCCGGCTTATGTTGGGAAAGAAGGCACTTTGGCACCTCATAACCAAGGCAATTTCTATATCACCAAGAGTTTCGGCAAGCATTTCGGTATTGGCGGCGGCATGAATTATGTGGGTAATCGTTGGGCTGATCCAAGCAATACTGTTATTTTACCGCATTATGTGACCGGTGATGCCATGGGGTGGGCGCAATTCGGGCGATATCGTTTCCAGATCAATGCCTATAATCTGTCGAATGCCCATTATGTCGTTTCGGGACATGGCACCAATGCCAATCTGAACATGCCAGGCGCTCCACTGAATTTCAGGGGAACGATCAGCGTATCTTTATAAAAGAGGCAAGTGTTATTCAGCTCTCTTTTCGGGGAGAGCTGATGAAAGATAATCAGATAAAAAATCTGCTATTTTTTTGAGTGAAAGTGGTAGCGCAATTATCTGCATCTCTTCTAAAAAACGCCGCTCATTTCTGGTCAGATTCTCGATATCAACTAGGGCGAAATGAGGCGCTTTTGATCTTTTGATGATCTGCCTTGCAAAACTTCTCAGCATTTGGTCATCAAAATGGCAACCGATGAACAGGAAGCTGCATGATGACCGTCTTTCTTGCACCGATTCAGGAATCGGGGTCTGAATATCAATTTCGGTCAAGACTTCGACATAATCGGAATCTGAAATCAGATAATTTTGATGCGGTGCAACAGAGCCATGGGGCTTGTAAAGAAGGGTTTGCCATTCTTTGACGCTTTCCATCGGGACTTCTTCGCCTGTGGCATCATAGGCTATGAACCAACGATATTCGTTAATCGCTGCGTGATTGATGCCTTGAATTTCGCCCCATTTTAAAGTCTTGTCTTGGGATAAAGCCTGACGCATGGCACCATCATACCAGCTGTCAACGATAAGCGGGGGATGAAGCGCGGCGATGAGTTGATGCAGTGGGGAAGGGATTACCGGATTTTCAAAGGCGGCATTCATAATCGCTGTCAGGGTTTTTCGATGGCGGCGGCTTTCGATATATTGCGCGGCTGCCCAAGGATTACCTTTTGCCCGTTTGGGAAGGGCTACCTTCTTCCCGAAAAAATCGGCTAGCCCCTTTATTGAAACCGGTGTCCACTGATTAGCGGTGATCGCGGTGACATCGGGGCCTAGATAAAAAGCGAGAGCCTGACGCGATAAATGGTCAGAAATATCTGACAGGATATCCATCAGTTTTCTTCTGCGCGTTTACGCGCTTCGATAGTAATCGGTAATGGGGTATCGGCGGCCATATCCGGCAATTCCAATGTCCAGCCGTTTTTTAAGCGTATCCAGCCGCCCCAAATATCAGGCTTTTCCTGTTCGATAACCGCTTCTTCAAGGTCTTTTTTCGGAACATAGACGGAAAGCCCTCTTGCTGTTTGGCGCAGCATTATTTTCATATTGTGTCTCCGAAAGAAGTCTAAAGCGCGATGTCTAATTCTCGTTTCCGCATACCGACAATTTTGCCGCGTTCGACAAAATCGACGGCATAAATATAATAGCGTTGAAGAAAGACACCGATATCGCGGATATAACCGACATCGCCTTTGTTAATCAGGATTTCGCCGATATCGGCACCGATAAAAGTTCCGTCATTTTTGATATGAAGGCGTGATTTAACCTTGGTTCCAACGGGAAAGACCGGTGCTTTTTGAATTTCATTTTCGTCATTCATCCATTCAGCCTTTCCCGAAGTCAGAATTTAAAATCAGGCCGGAATGCAGGTGTCTGGCATCGGGCAGATGGCGGCACATTGCGGTTCATCAAACTGACCGTCGCATTCGGTGCAGCTATTAGGATCAATGATGAAAACATCGCCTTTCATTTTGATCGCTGAATTGGGGCATTCAAATTCACAAGCGCCACAAGCGGTGCAATTTTCAGCAACAATTTTATAAGACATAGTTCCAATCCTTCTACTAAAGTAATGATAAACGGATATTCAGGCTATCCGGCGATTCTCTTTGGAAAACCGTGCCGCATACCAAGAAGAAAGGCCACTTTCTATCCAGTCATGGGCATAAGCAACATTGACCTCGATACCCGCTTTTTCCAGTTTTTCTCGAGGACAATCCCCAATACGGGCGCATAAAACCGCCTGAATACCTTCTAAGGCTGTGATAATATTATCCAGCCGTTGGTCATCGCCATTGCCTTCCGCACAATAAAGCGGAATTTTGCGATGACTGATGAATTTTACGCCATAAGGGGAAACTTCGTAAATCTGAAATTCTTGGGCATGCCCAAAATGCTGGTTAATCCGCCCGCCTTGCTTGGAAACAACGGCAGCAAGGATAGTCGGCTTGGCCTCTAATTCGGCCAATTTTCTTTCCGCCGATTTCTTCTGTTGCAGATGTTCACCTCGCTCTTGGGCAACGATTTCACGATAGCTGGCACGATTGGCGGGGTTATATTCCAGTGTTTCGGGGATTTTATCCATCGAGAAAGCTTGCCCGCGATCTTCTCCCAATAAGCCAATGGCATCCGCCCGACATTGCCGACAATGGCGCATCAATTTTGTGCCATCGGCTAATTGATTTTGAAGTGCCATCAATTCCTGATGACTGGGCTCTCTCTGTCCGGTCAGGCCAAAATGGGTTCCATGCGCTGGATCAGAAATTAGCGGCATGATATTATGAAGAAATGCGCCTTTTTCTTTGACGACCCGATTAACTTCCAACAAATGCGTGTCATTGATGTCCGGTATCATGACCGAATTGACTTTGGTCAGAATGCCGCGTTCTTTCAGCAATTCTAATGCCAGCATTTGCCGTTCATGCAGAATTCGGGAGGCTTCTATCCCTGTCCAGCGTTTATTATTGAAAAAGATCCAAGGATAGATTTTTGCCCCGATTTCAGGATCAACCATATTGATCGTCAAAGTGACATGATCAATATTCATCTTGGCAATGTCGTCGATACAATCCGCCAAAGCCAATCCATTGGTTGAAAGGCAAAATTTTACATCGGGAATAACCTTGGCCACCTCTTCAAAGGTTTCTTTGGTTTTTTCCCAATCGTAACAGGCATCTCCGGGGCCTGCGATACCCAGAACCGAAAGCTGGGATACTTCATTGGCAACAGCAATGACTTTTCGCAAAGCTTGTTCCGGTGTCAGCCTTTCCGAGACGACCCCCGGGCGGCTTTCATTGGCACAGTCATATTTCCGGTTGCAATAATTACATTGGATATTGCAAGCCGGAGCGACCGCCACATGCATACGGGCAAAATATTGATGTGCCTCTTCGGAATAGCAGGGATGGTCTTTGACTTTTTCCCAGATGTCATCTGCCAAGCCATGAGCATCTGACATTTTGCCACAGGCCGATGAAGCGCAACCCTCTGTTTGGGGGCGGGGGCTAGGGATACCCCCTTTAGATTCCAATGGCTGGATATGGATGAGCTGGGACATAACATTCCTAACGGCTAACACGCTTTACCAAAAGGTATGCAACGGACGTGCCATAACCAGACATCGCTTTAAATTCAGGGAAATGGCCTTTTTGTTTCAAACATAAATTGTCTTAACTCTTACAAAATTGTCGGTATCAGTAAAATTTTTGGAATAATCGGACATTATTGGCTCAAAATAAGGTAATGGCGTTACAGAAAACGGCTTTAGAATTTCTTAATAGATATACCGTTTTTCCGCAGCGCATAGCCTATCTGACGCGGGGTCATGCCTAGGATACGGGCGGCTTTTGCCTGCACCCAACCGGCTTGTTCCATAGCGTCGATCAGTTGTTCTTTTTGGCTACGAAATTCCGATTGTGTCGCTTTTTCCTTGGGGAAGGCTAAATCTGTCCTGTCTTCTGCATTGGATGCAGCCTGACAATGCTGGGCAGAAGGACATTCGTTTATTTCACTTTCTAAACCATGATTTTTGCAGATATGCTGGGTTTTTTCCTCTTCTTCGCGATGCCAGAAAATAGAGGACAGACAATTGTCATTATAACAGGTGAAATCTTCGGCAGTAATTTCTGTATTTCTGGCAAGGGTAGCCGTCCGTCGAATACAGTTTTCAAGCTCTCGGATATTACCCGGAAAATAACAATGGGACAGAACATCCAAGGCATTTTGGTCAATGGTCAGATGCGTTTTATTTTCCAGATTGAAATGCCGCAAAAATTCTTTTGCCAGCAGGGGAATATCTGATGGATGTTCACGCAAGGGAGGAAGAAAAATGGGAATGACGCTTAGGCGATAGTAAAGATCGGCTCTGAAATTGCCACGGCTGACTGCCTCTTCCAAATTGACATTGGTTGCAGCGATAACACGGACATTGACCTTTAAGGTTTTGGTGCCGCCAACCCGTTCAAATTCACCTTCTTGCAAAACGCGCAATAATTTGGCCTGAAAATTGGGTGATATTTCGCCAATTTCATCCAGAAAAAGAGTGCCACCATCTGCCAGCTCGAAACGGCCTTTCCGCATTTGGGCAGCGCCGGTAAAAGCGCCTTTTTCATGTCCGAATAATTCGGATTCTAGAACCGATTCTGGCAAGGCTGCGCAGTTTAATTTGATAAAAGGCAGCTCTTTTCGGGGAGATGATTGATGAATGGCTTGGGCAAAAAGTTCTTTCCCCGTGCCAGATTCTCCGCGTAGCAAGACTGTCACGTTATTTTTGGCAATAAGATTGATTTTTTCGAGGATCGATCGAATGATTGGGCTGTCCCCGATAATACGGGGGTGATGGGTGTTTTCGGCTGGACGTGGGACGGCATGACTGGATTGCCGAAGCAGAAATTCATGTTCGCGCCGGATCATCTGATGCAGTCTTGCGGTTTGCCCCAAAAGAGCCGCAACCATAGATAATAAGCGAGCATCTCTATCCGGTGCCAGAGCTTCTCTTTCATTTCTGGGTGTCGGGCGGTCTATCAACAAAATACCGGAGACTTTATCTCGATCCAAAATCGGAACACCGATGACACAGCTTTTTTGATTGATATGCCAGATATGAGACCGGCTATTTGAAAAATACGGGTCTTTGGAAATATCCCTGATGATAACTGGCATCTTTCCCGTCACAATTTGTCCAACAATTTGTTCGGGGATAGAGTCAAAATATATCTTGGCACCTTGCTGGTCGCTTTTGGCACCCACTAGAATTTCAGCTTCCTGATCTTCATCAAAAAACGCAATAATCGCGTGATCGAGATCAATAAAACTTTCAAGAACAGAAATGACCCGCTTGATAAGGGTTACTGTTTCCATTGGCGCACAGAGAATTTTTGAGATTTCATAAAGGCCAAACAAGGCCATATCCGGCCAAGCCGTTCTGTTCCCTAGCGACATATCTTTATAAGCAAATTGTTTTGAAGGCATGGTCAGATCCCCTATTCTGTTATCTAAACGGGGGGGAATAACTTTTGATGAGGTCGAAATTACTCGAGCTCTATTGGATGTCAGGATAGCTAATCACTGGCAAAGTGCAACAATAAAATAAATAAGAATCAATATGTAGATTTTTATAAGATAAAAAATGCTTTAAATATAAATAAGTTACCGTATCTTGTTGCCTATAATGAAGCCCTTTTAATTTTTACTAGGGAGGTATCAGGCTGTTTCCTCCTATCCCTTGTCATATTTTGAAATGTTTAGTTTTTGGAGCAAGATATTTTGCTGAATACAATAATAACAAAATATTTATTCATGTTTTTATAAAAAATTAACATTATAAATTAAAATTATAAAATTTTTTAGAATAGATATGGATATTATTGGATGTTTTTTTACATAATCAATATTTTAAAAATATAAAATTACAATCAATTATTTTAATATAATATTTTATTACTCAATGCTATTTGAGATTATCTTTTAGATTTTTCTTGCTTTTATCTTGGATTTTTTAAAACTTAATAATGATTATTCCTTTCATTTTGTATATTTGTGTTTATTTTTATTTGATTTTTATAATAAAATTTTTAAAATTGCCCGATCATTGATATTTTTTTGAGGGCGGGTGATGCAAAAAAGACAATCCTATAAGACGCTGCTTTTATATTCTGCAATATTATCAATAGGATTGATGACCGAAAGCAAAGCAGAACCCCCTACCGATTACAGTAATGATTCTGTTCTTGGCCAGGAATCTCCTCAAAATGATTCGAATAAAAAGAAGCCATCAATATCCAATCAGAAATCAGGGCGAGAGGTTGTTTCCGCCAAAGACATCACCGTTAATGCCAAAATAGAAAACGGAACCGGAGCGAGAACCGCTTTACCGGTCGTCAATTTTGGCCCTTTGGGTGATATGAAGCCAGAAAACGCCCCTTTTTCAATTTTAAGTGTGCCTCATGATGTTATCCGCAACCAGCAAGCGCGAAATGTCAACGATTTGATGCAATATTTGCCTTCTGTGCAGCTGGAAATGCGCGGTGATCCAGGAACCTCCCGTCCTCAATCCCGAGGCTTTGAAGCGGATGTGATTGCCAATAGTCGAATGGATGGTTTTAATATTGCGACGACAACCCCTTATGCCGCCGAGCAATTTGAAAATCTCCAAGTTCTGAATGGATTAGCCGGTGCGATCTATGGCCCCCAAAATCCGGCAGGCACCTTTGAATATACGTTGAAAAGACCGACAACCGAAATGATGGAAGATTTTTCGGTCGGAATTGATTCCCGTGGTACCGTAACCGAGGCGGCCGATATTTCAGGATCAACGGGTAAAAACAACTGGTTCGGCTATCGCGTCAATCTGGTTCATGGTGCGGGTTCCAACTATGTCAGAACAGGGCATATCAATCGTAATCTGGTGAGTGGTAGTTTTGACATCCATGTTGACCCCCAAACCGTTATCGAATTGAATGCCAGCCATTATGTCTATGACATCAAAGGCGGCGCACCCGGATTTTCTTACAGTAACAATATTCAGCTTCCAAAAGCACCCGATCTTAGCACCCCTTATCTGGGGCAAAGCTATGCTGGATATAACGCCCAGACAGACACTGCCTCTGGTAAAATCAAACATCAATTCGGTGATAATTGGAGTCTTGTTGCCGGAGGCTTATTTCAGAATGCGTGGCGGGATGTCTTTGCCAATGCCAATACTTTGATTGATAATATCGGTGATTATAAACAGACAATTGCCTCGGCGGCCACGGCCTATCGGTTTAAAATTGCTAGCAATCTTGCCTATTTAAATGGGCATTTCCATACCGGATTTGTGCGTCATGATGTGGCATTGGGTTCCAATGGTTATGTCATGAGCAATTATAACCCAACCAGTAGCCAGAATTTTTCTTTGGGTAGCAGCAATCTTTATAATCCAACCCGATTTTATGGCAGTCGTCCCCATTCTTCCGGTAGTTATCGTTCGGCCATTGCCCGTAATCAATCTTTGATTGTCAGCGATACGATTACCTTTAACAAGCATTGGTCGATCTTGGGCGCTTTTAGTTGGAGCTGGATGACATCCTCGAGCTGGAATAAGGCCGGCACCCGCACTGCCCATAATTATACCCAAGGCGCTTTTAGCCCGAATACCAGCCTGATTTATCATCCTATCGAAAATCATACGGCTTATTTCACATGGGGGCGCAGTATCCAGCAGGGCATGACGGCACCGGCTGGAAGTGCCAATGTCAGCCAGATTCTCAATCCTTATGAAAGCGAGCAATATGAGCTGGGCTATAAGGTGAAATGGCGCAATCTGTCCTTGAATATCGACGGTTTCAGAATGACCCGACCTTATGCCTATGTCGATACAACCACGAATGTTTATGGCATGTATGGCACCCAGCGAAATTGGGGTTTTGAATTCCAGATGGCGGGTCATATCCGTCATGACTTGTCGGTATTGGGTGGGGTGACATGGCTGGATGCCAAAGTCGGTTCGACGGGCAATCTGACAACTTCCCACAAGGAAATTGTTGGGGTTCCGCCTGTCCAGTCGAATATTCTGATTGATTATACCTTGCCATTTTCAAAAGAGAGTCTGGCGAATGGTTTGGCGATTAACGGGAGCGTCCGTTACACCGGAACGCGTGCGGCGAATAACACCAATACGACATATGCGCCCCAATTTGTAACGGCCAATATTGGTATTCGCTATCCTTTCAAAATGGCGAACAAACCTTGGGTTGCCCGTTTTACCGTCAATAATATCATGAATGAACATTATTGGGCTTCGGTTTATCCGTCTTCTATCAACGGTGCTGCCGGAGGCACCAACAGCGCCTATGCCGGTTTACCGCGAACCTATTCCTTTACTTTGGAATGCACCCTTTAGGGAGTCGTTCTTCTTTTCCTAGCTCATGATATCAAAAGCCAAGCGGGTATTTTTGGGAATATCCGGCTTGGCTTTTTTAATTATTAAAAAGCGTAAAGACACGGATTCTGCTCTTGTCTTTTTATAAAAGATTTACTTGTCGCTTTTTTGTGAAATTTTTTTCAAAAATTCTTGTTTTTGGTAGATTTTAATTTCAAAAATCTCTTGAACTTTTTACTGAAAGGTTTTCTTTTCGGCGACATAATGTGTTTGTTTTGTCACTTTTGCGACAATAAATGCCAAGAAAAGGCGCATTTGCTCTGAAAAATCACCAATTTAGCGCTAAATATAAGAGTGGCATAAGATTTGCTCAAAAAATTTACAAAGAACCCATTCCATATTTCGTCTGTCAGTTGATATATCCGGCGGGAATATGAACAAGGGGGCGTAGCTTTTCGCCTTCAGACCTCCTGAGGAAGGAATAAAACAGTGACGGATATACTACTTCTGGTGGTAAGTGCCTGTCTGGTCAACAATGTTATTCTAACGCGCTTTTTAGGTTTATGTTCCTTTATGGGGGTAACCACGCGCGTCGATACGGCTGTCGGGATGGGGGCGGCTTGCACCTTTGTGATTACCACCTCTTCCATGGCCAGTTGGGCTTTGGAGCATTGGTTACTCGCCCCCTTTGGTCTGGGATATCTTCGAACGGTCACTTTTATTCTGATTATCGCTTCGGCGGTTCAGCTGACGGAATCATTTTTTCGTAAATTTTCGCCGACCTTGTTTCGGCTTTTGGGTATTTATTTGCCGCTTATCACAACCAATTGTGCCGTTTTGGGCATTACCTTGCTGTTGGTAGAACAGCATTATGGATTTGTGGACAGCACGGTTTTCGCTTTTGCTTCCTCGGTTGGATACAGCCTCGTTATGGTGCTGTTTGCGGGATTACGTGAAAGATTGGCGTTATCGGTAACGCCCCGTTTATTTGAAGGCCCTCCTATCGGCTTTGTGACGGCAAGTTTGCTGGCGCTGGCTTTTATGGGTTTTTCTGGAATGTCTGTCCACTAGACGGGAAGAAAGAACGATGTTGATAGCCATTATAAGCCTGACTGTCATGGGGCTGGCACTTGGCCTGATGCTGGGTCTGTCCTCGAAATTGCTGCGGGTAGAAGAAGATCCGATTGAAGGCCAGCTACAGGCTTTGTTGCCGGGATCGCAATGCGGACAATGCGGTTATGTCGGCTGTTCACAATATGCGGCCGCTTTGGCACATGATGGCGCGCCTGTAACCCAATGTACCCCTGGGGGTAGAAGTGTTGCCGAAGCCTTGGCCAAGGCCTTGGGTGTCAGCCTTGATCTGTCACAAGCGGACGATATCGGCCCCAAAACCGCTTTGATCCACGAAGATTTATGTATCGGATGTACAGCCTGTATTCGTGATTGTTCCAGTGATGCCATTATCGGGGCAGCGCGTCAGGTGCATACGATTATTCCTGATGTTTGCCATGGTTGCAGCAAATGTGAAACAGCTTGTCCGACGGGGGCTATCGAAATGGTGCCGGTGGCGGTCACCTTGGATAACTGGCATTGGGATAAACCTAATCTGGCAATACAGGACAGCTTAGCTAATCCGGCCTTTGCGGCACAGGCATTGGCCAATCGGATAACAGATGAATCCGATGGCGGACAGGGTAAAGCCTATAAAGCTTCTCTTGAAAAAGAAGCCGAAGAAGAAAGCTTGGGCTAGGGGAGCAGAAATGAAATTATTTTCAGTTCGTGGGGGTATTCATCCCAGTTACCGGAAACAGGCGACTACGGCTAAAAAGATAGAGCCTTTGCCGATTGTGCCGTTTTATTTCTTGCCTTTGCGCCAACATTCAGGCGCTCCGGCGGAAGCGGTCGTAAATATCGGTGACTATGTCGGGAAAGGGCAGCTTTTGGCGGCTCCGGCTGGCCGGATATCAGCGCCTATTCATGCGCCAACCTCTGGTATTATTCGGGCAATCCAGAATATGACCGCGCCCCATCCTTCTGGTTTGCCGGGGATGACGATGGTTTTGGAAGCGGATGGTAAAGATAGCTGGGCGGAATTACCTGAAGCCTATAGTGATCCTTTTTCAGTCGATCCGCAGTTAATTCGCGAGCGGGTGGCTTGGGCTGGCGTGGTCGGCTTAGGCGGTGCAGCTTTTCCGGCGGCTGTCAAATTAGAACAGAGCAGTCAGAAACCCATTAAAATGGTGGTGCTGAATGGCGCTGAATGCGAACCCTATCTGACAGGCGATGATCGGGTGATGCAGGAATATGCCGATGAAGTGATTTCCGGTGGTCGCCTGATTGCTCATGCGGTTGGCGCGCCAAAGGTTGTGATCGGGATTGAGCGGAATAAGCCCGAAGCGATCGCGATTATGAAAAAGACGGCCGAAGCCTATGACAATGTCGAGATCGCGGATTTACCAGCGCAATATCCGGTCGGCTCTGCCCGTCATTTAGTGCAAGCCC
>NZ_JAIWON010000063.1 GCF_020216885.1 Zymomonas sp.
TAATCATTTTTATTTAATTTTATTGTTTGGGATTTCTATCAATGCTTTATGCTATCGCACTAGGCTCTAATCGTTGGCATGGTCGGTATGGTCGACCATCTGCGGTCATCGAGGCGGCGATTGCTGCATTGGAAAAAGAAAAGATTGCGATCCATTCTCGCGCTCCGATTTTTGAAACCTCGGCTGTCGGATCTGGTGGGCGGCGTTATGCCAATTCCGCGATTATTATTAAAACAGATTTGCAGCCACTTGCGTTACTGGCGCTTTGTAAAAAAATAGAACAGGATTTCGGGCGACGAAAAGGAAAAAGATGGGGAGCGAGGGTGCTCGATCTTGATATTGTTTTATGGGAGAAAGGGCGCTGGCCACAAAAAATACAACCCCGTCTTCGTTACAAGCCTGCCTTGGCCGCAGGACAGCCACCGGCTTTATGGCCAAAACTTCATATCCCTCATCTTGAGATCAGTCATCGCGATTTTGTGCTGAAACCGTTACTTTCGATCGCTGGAAATTGGCCTGTTTTTCAAAAAAATGGATTTTTTACGGTAAAACAGCTATATTTTCGCTATAAGTACTTGACCTCCAAGCAATAACCCCCTAGGGAACCACTCCCAGACGGAGAGTTAATCTTCTGTCTTTCAAAATAAGTCCTTTTAAATATCTTTTGATATTAAAAAGCGAAACTTTAGGTTGGGTCCGTAGCTCAGTTGGTAGAGCAAGCGACTTTTAATCGAGAGGTCCCGGGTTCGAATCCCGGCGGACCCACCACCTCTCTCTCTTCTTTAAAATTTAAAAAAAAGACCCTTGCTTCTCGCAAGAGCCTTTTCCTTATCCTAAAAATCTTTTCCCTTTATGACGCAATCGCGACTTTAGCCAAACCACGGGAAAGCTGCACCAATCCATTCAGGCGGCTTTTGGGGTCTGGCCAGTTGCGCTGAATAACCAGTTTTTGGTCAGGCCTTAATTTAGCAGTCCCTTTTAATTTCTGAATATAAGCCAGCAATCCGGTCACATTTGGGAAATTGTCATTATGGAAAGTAATCAACGCCCCTCGCGGCCCGACATCAAGACGACCAATATGCGCTTGGCGGCAATTCATTTTTACTTCAATCACGGCCAACAGATTTTTGGTCTCGCTGGGCAATGACCCAAAGCGGTCGATCATTTCGGCTGCAAATGATTCGATCTCCTCGCGATTTTTAATCTGGTTCATCCGGCGATACAGAGCCATTCTAAGACCCAGATCAGGCACATAGTCCTCTGGAATCAAAATAGGCGCATCAACTGTAATCTGGGGCGAAAATTCTTCATTGTCTTTCTCGTCAATCAATCCGCCTGATTTCGCGACCAAAATCGCATCTTCCAACATGGATTGATACAATTCAAAACCGACTTCTTTAATATGGCCGGATTGTTCATCTCCCAACAAATTACCCGCACCGCGAATATCAAGATCATGGCTGGCTAATTGGAAACCAGCCCCCAAAGAATCCAAAGTCGAAAGGATATGCAGCCTTTTTTCGGCTGTTTCGCTGACAGAATGATTGACCGGTGTCGTCAGATAGGCATAGGCGCGGGTCTTAGAGCGTCCAACGCGTCCTCTAATCTGGTAAAGCTGTGATAGGCCAAAACGATCCGCCCGATAGACAATCATCGTATTGGCACTGGGGATATCCAGACCGGATTCAACAATCGTTGTCGAAAGCAAAACATCAAATTTCTTGTCATAGAAAGCCGACATCCGGTTTTCGACTTCAGTGGCTGCCATTTGACCATGGGCGATAACGAAACGGATTTCTGGCACCTGTTCCGACAGGAATTTTTCGAGATCAGCAAGGTCAGAAATTCTTGGCACCACAATAAAGCTCTGGCCACCGCGATAATGCTCCCGCAACAAGGCTTCACGGATCGCTACAGGGTCCCAAGGCATGACATAGCTTCTGACAGCCAAACGATCGACAGGCGGGGTTTGGATAACCGATAACTCCCTAAGGCCTGACATCGCCATTTGCAGCGTTCTCGGAATAGGTGTTGCGGTTAAGGTAAGCTGATGAACATCATTTTTAAGGGCTTTTAAGCGTTCTTTATGGACAACGCCGAAATGCTGTTCTTCATCGACAATAACCAAGCCCAGACGGTTGAAATCAATCGTTTTCGATAAAATGGCATGGGTGCCAATGACGATATCAATGGTTCCGTCAGCTAAGCCTTCACGGCAGGCTTTGGCTTCTTTCGCAGGCACTAATCGGGAAAGACGACCGATTTGCAGCGGAAAGCCTTCAAATCTTTCGAGAAAATTGCTGTAATGCTGTCGTGCCAACAAGGTGGTCGGACAAACCAAGGCAACCTGTAATCCAGACATGGCGGCAATAAAGGCGGCTCGCAAGGCGACTTCTGTTTTACCGAAACCGACATCACCGCAAATCAGCCGATCCATCGGTTTCCCTTGGGCTAAATCCTCGATGACATCAGAAATGGCATGTTCCTGATCTTCGGTTTCCTGATAAGGAAAACGATCAACAAAAACCGGATAGCTGGCCGGATCAGCCAAAGCGACAGGGGCTTGTCTTAACGCTCTTTGGGCAGCGGTCGCCATCAACTGACCGGCAATAGCGCGAATGCGCTCTTTCATTTTCGATTTTCTGGCCTGCCATGCCACACCGCCCAATTTATCTAGGACAGTGCTTTCACTGGCATTGCCATAGCGGCTAAGGGTGTCGATATTCTCAACCGGCACATAGAGCTTGTCACCACCCTGATAGCTCAAGGCAACGCAGTCATGTGGCGCATTGCCGACCGGAATCGAAACCAACCCGTCATAGCAGCCAATCCCATGATCGCTATGCACCACCAGATCACCGACCGCCAGAGTGGCCAACTCTGCCATAAAGGCATCCGCCGATTTTCGCTTTTTCGCCCTTCTAACTAGCCTGTCGCCTAAAATATCCTGTTCGCTTAACAGGGCGACATCACCGGCAATAAAACCATGATCGAGCGGCAAGAGCATTAACGCCGCGCCGGTTAGTTGAGATCGGCTGCTATCGGCTGCGGCCAAGGCTTCTTGCCAATTATCGGCGGCTAGCGTTCTTTTTAAACCGTGATCCTGTAACAGGCCGGTTAAACGTTCCCGTGATCCTTTGGAATAGCAGGCAATAATAACCCGTTTTTTCTGGTTATTCAGTGCGCCAATATAGTCAACGACCGCTTCATAAATATTGCTGCCTTGCTGTCTTTCTGGCGCAAAATCACGCGGCAGAGTCGATTCCAAATCAAGAACATCAGGGGCTGGCGGAATATGAAAAGCCGTTATCTGATGGGCTTTTGATATTTGAAGCTGCCCTTGCCACACAGCATCATCAAGATACAGTAAATCAGGCTTTAATGGACGATAGCTGCCGGATTCCTGACTCTGGGGATTTTTGCGGTGGCTATAGTAATCTTGAATAGCTTCAAAATGCTGTTCTGCTGCTTTCAAACAGGCTTGGTCATAGAAAACCGCATCCTCTTCAGCCAGATGATCCCATAAGGTGACCAGCTTTTCTTCAAATAAAGGTAACCAATGTTCCATACCGGCCAGCCGCCGCCCTTCTGATACCGCCTGATAAAGCGGATCAGTGGTTGCCGCCGCACCAAAGATTTCGCGGTAATGGCTGCGAAAACGCTTGATATTCTCAGCATCCAGCAAGGCTTCTGACGCGGGTAAAAGATTGAATTTGTCAATTTCGGCTATGCTGCGCTGGGTTGTTGGATCGAATTGCCGCAGGGTTTCTATTTCGTCTCCGAAAAAATCGAGACGCAGGGCATAAGCTAAGCCTGCTGGCCATAAATCGACCAAGCCGCCACGGATAGCATAATCCCCCGACTGACTGACGGTTTCGCTTTGTTGATATCCATGCACTCGTAAGAGCGTAACCAGCTTTTCCCGATCCAATCGCACACCGGCGGCCAAGGTCTGGCAAAGCTGCCGTAATCGGAAAGGAGTCAATAACCGCTGTAACGCCGCATCTACGGTTGTAATAAGTAATTCTGGCGATTGCGGGCGCGTTTGAAGATGATGTAACGTCGCTATTCTGGTTGCAGAAAGGGGCAGGGAAGGCGATGCCCGATCATAAGGTAGACAATCCCAAGCCGGAAAAGAGATAATCTTTAATTCCGGTGCAAAATACCCCGCCGCATCGGCGATAGCGCGCGCTGCCTGTTCATCGGAGGCTATATAAACCAACCGACCCGCTTTGTTTTTTGCCTGCAAGGCACGGGCAAGGTCAGACAGAATTAAAGGCTTGAAACCATTTTCCACACCGGACAAGGTCAAGGGCTGTTCTGCTTTTAATATCTGCGCCGGATTTACAAACATTATCTTCCTTCAGAATGTGAAATGCTGCCTTGTCAAAGGGTCTGCAATGCCGCTTCTTAAAAGTAAAGCCAGCCTTGCGATAATATAACCGCCAGATACATCCGGCTATCACGATAAAAGCCAAGCTCGACCTTATTTACAAAGATTACCGGAAAAAATCGAAATGAAAGAGTTGAACTCTGATTTTGACCGATTATGCCATAAGCTATGCGCCCAGATATTCTTAATCCGCTGTTTGCCGAAACAGAATCCTTGAAAGGGGTCGGTTCGGCCTTACTCAAACCGTTAAAAAAGCGTCAGTTGACGCGTCTCAAGGATTTGCTTTTTTATCTGCCCACTGGACAGATGCGGCGCGTTAAATCAGATCATATCAAGGCACAAGATGTCGGTGCGACCGTTATTCTAACCCTGACGGCGAAAGAATATCGCCATCCTTCCGGTAGAGCGCCTTTTCGTATTTTGGCCGAAGACCCCTTTGGCGGACAGATTCAACTTTTGTGGTTCGGCAATCACAGCAGTTGGGCAAGAAAGCTGATGCCAATCGGGGAAACGCGCTTGGTCTCTGGAAAACTCGACATCTATCAAGACCAGCTACAGATCGTTCATCCTTCGGAAATCGTGCCTTTAAGCGAAGAAAACAGCATCCCGCTCAAAGAAACACTTTATCCTTTATCAGATGGGCTGACGCATCGCCGTATGGGGCAGCTTATTCGGCAAGCATGGGAAAAATCACCGGATTTACCGGAATGGATCGAACCGAGTTTGCTCAAAAAACATCAATGGCCTTCATGGCGGGAGGCGGTTGAAAGGATACATCAGCATCCCGATGATCGCGCGGCCAAATTACGAATCAGTTATGATGAAATTTTTGCCAATCAGTTGGCTTTAAAACTTATTCGCGCCGCAAACCGACGTAAACGGGGCTTCCCGTTAAAGGGCGATGGCCATTTACGGGATGCGCTGAATTTACCTTTTCAGCCAACAGGGGCGCAAAGACGTTCTTTGGCAGAAATCGAAGGTGATATGCAGCAAGCCTCTCCTATGCTGCGGTTATTACAGGGGGATGTCGGCTCGGGTAAAACATGGGTCGCTTTGCATAGCCTCTTGATCGCTGCCGAAGCCGGTTATCAAGGGGCATTACTTGCCCCAACAGAAATTCTTGCCCGTCAGCATTTTGAGACCCTAAGCCAACAGCTTGCCGGATTACCCGTAAATATTGCCCTTTTGACAGGGCGAGATAAAGGCAAATTGCGGGAATCCACGTTAATGGGATTGGCGGATGGTTCGATTCATCTTCTGGTTGGCACCCATGCCATTTTTCAGGAAAAGGTTAACTACAAAAATCTGGGTCTCGCTATCATTGATGAACAGCATCGTTTCGGGGTCGCTCAACGGATGATGTTGGCTGAAAAGGCCATTCATACCCCGCATTTATTGGTCATGACCGCAACGCCTATTCCACGTAGTCTGATGCTGACGGCACATGGCGAAATGGATGTTAGTCGCCTTGATGAAATGCCCCCAGGTCGCCAGCCAGTCGAAACAAGGGTAATTTCCAGCCGGAAAATACCGGAGATAGTCGCGTCTCTTGGCCGCCATATCGCCGAAGGGGGACAATCCTATTGGGTCTGTCCGGCCGTTGGTGAAGCCGATAGTGAAGAGGAGTTTTCTCCAAATGCAATCGCGGCGGCTGAACAACGCTTTTCTTTGCTCCAGCAGCATTTCGGGAAAAAAGTCGGGCTAGTGCATGGCAAAATGAAACCCGCTGAAAAAGACAGGGTAATGGACGACTTCGCGGCGGGTAAAATAGCCGTTTTGGTCGCAACGACCGTGATTGAAGTCGGGGTTAATGTCCCGAATGCAACCTTGATGATTATTGATCAGGCCGAACGTTTTGGCTTGGCACAGCTCCACCAATTAAGGGGGCGTGTCGGTCGTGGCGGCGGTCGTTCAATTTGTCTGCTTTTACGGAGCGAAGAACTCAGTTCAGTCGCACGGGAACGATTAGCCCTTATCCGCGAATGTAACGATGGTTTCCGGCTGGCCGAGGAAGATTTACGCTTACGGGGCAGTGGCGAAATTTTGGGAACCAAGCAATCCGGTGAATCTCATTTCCAGATTGCCTCTCCAGAAGACCTCTCTGAATTGCTGCCGATAGCGAATGACGATGCCCGATTATTGGTTGATCGGGATGGCGGCTTGTCGGGAGAAAGGGGGCAGGCGGCACGAATAGCCCTTTATCTTTTTGAACGTGATGCGGGTGTTAGTTTCCTGCGGTCTGGCTGAATATAAAATCAGCAGGAAAGGATGAAAGACTTTCGCCTGACATCTTTTCCTGCGTCACTAGAGGCGATTATCCGGCTTGAATAACGCCATGCGCCTTTTTACCCGCAGAAATGCGGATATTGTCGGCTGTAACCTCGATAACAGCCTTTTCGTCCAAGGCTTTTTCGCCATTGATGCGCGCGCCACCCCCGCGAATCATCCGGCGCGCTTCGGCTTTAGAAGCCACCAATCCCAAACCAACCAAAGCATCAACCAAGCTGATCGAAGAGTCTGAAACCTTCATCACTGGCAGGGCATCACCAGCGGCACCTTCTTCAAAAGTTTTCTTGGCAGTTGCGGCGGCTTCTTTGGCGGCCTTTTCACCATGCGCCAATTTGGTCGCTTCATTCGCGAGGATTTTCTTGGCCTCGTTAATTTCGCTACCTTCCAAGGCTGCCAATTTAGCAATTTCTTCCAAAGGCAGATCGGTAAATAATTTCAAAAAGCGTTCAACATCGGCATCATGGGTATTGCGCCAAAACTGCCAATAATCATAAGGCGAACACATATCGCCATTTAACCAGACGGCACCGCCAACGGTTTTACCCATTTTTATGCCATCCGCCGTCGTCATCAGCGGGCTGGTCAATCCGAAAACTTCTTTCCCATCCATCCGGCGGGCAAGCTCGATACCATTGACGATATTGCCCCATTGATCGGAACCGCCCAATTGCAGGCAAACACCAAAACGGCGCGATAACTCAAGGAAGTCATAAGCCTGCAAAATCATATAGTTGAATTCGAGGAAACTTAAGGATTGTTCCCGATCGAGTCGTAATTTGACGGAATCAAAGCTCAACATCCGGTTGACCGAAAAATGCTGACCGACATCACGCAGGAAAGGAATATATTCTAATTTATCAAGCCATTCGGCATTATCGACCATGACGGCATCATTTGCGCCATCACCGAAATGCAAAAAATGCTCAAAAACACGCTTGATAGAGGCAATATTCGCCTTGATCGTGTCTTCATCCAACAATTTACGGGCTTCATCCTTGAAAGAAGGATCGCCGATTTTTCCAGTGCCGCCGCCCATCAAAACGATCGGTTTATGGCCAGCCTGTTGCAATCGCCGCAACATCATAATCTGCAAAAGACTACCGACATGCAAAGAGGCCGCCGTTGGATCAAAGCCGATATAGGCGGCAATGACGGATTGCGAAGCCTTCTCATCCAATGATTTTGCATCAGTGACCTGATGGATATACCCTCGCGCTTCCAGTAAACGCAGAAAATCAGAACGAAATTGTGTCATAATGTGCCTATTAGGAATAATCGCTGTAAAAACAGACAAGCCTCGGGAAATGCAGATTGCTGTTTAGGGGATTTAAGGATTAAAGTCGAATAAACAGCTTCCTATGGTTTTCAGCTTGTGAAGAAAAGATCAAAGGGCTGGAAAATAGAAATCGGGGGAATTTGGATGCTGGCAATCGGATTGATGTCCGGCACGTCTTTAGATGGTGTTGATGTCGCCTTGATTGAAACCAATGGCGAAAAACAAGTAAAACCTTTGAATTTTGCGTCCTATCCTTATTCGGATACGGATAAAGCCTGCTTGCGCGAAGCTTGTCGTCGCGCTTTGATGATGGCAGCTCCTTGTTTTATCCCCGAAGATGAAGTGATTTATCAGGCCGAACATATTGTCACCCTTCGCCATATTCAGGCAGTCAAAGATTTCCTGAAAAAAAATGCGTTAGGTAATCAGGCAATCAAGGTGATTGGCTTTCATGGCCAGACGATTGCCCATAGGCCGGATTTAGGCTGGACATGGCAGATTGGTGATGGTGCCGCTTTGGCGCAGGCGACAAAAATCAGCGTGGTCGATGATTTCCGCTCCCATGATGTGCAGGCAGGCGGCGAGGGCGCACCATTGCTGCCTATCTATCATTGGGCATTATTCAGCGAAGCCTCTCACCCCTTGGCGGTGCTTAATCTGGGTGGCATTGCGAATATCACTTGGATCGGGTCAGATGAAAATGACCTGATCGCTTGCGATACAGGCCCCGCAAATGGCATGATTGATGATTGGGTCAAGGCCAAGGCCGGTCTTGATTATGATGAATCTGGCCTTTTGGCGAGCAAGGGTGTCGTTCATCATGATCTTGTTGATGCGATGATGAGCCAGAAATTCTTTTCGCAATTACCACCGAAATCATTGGATAGAAGCGATTTTTCAATCGAGGCGGTCGCTCATCTCTCGATCGAGGATGGCGCCGCAACGCTGACCGCTTTTACCGCTGAATCGGTTGCTCGCTCATTATCTTTCTTCCCTGAAAGACCTTCAAAAATTATTGTCGCTGGTGGTGGTCGCCATAATATAACGATGATGAAAATGCTGCATGACAGTTTGAAAATGCCTGTTCAGCCGATTGAAGATTTCCATTTGAACGGTGATGCGACCGAGGCTGAGGGCTTTGCCTATCTTGCGGTCAGACGAGTGTTTAACCAGCCCATCAGCTTCCCCAAAACAACAGGGGTGCCGCACCCTATGACGGGTGGCCGTATCCATTATATTTAATTATTTTGCCGGAATTTTCCGATAATGCCGAACTATCCGGCGGCTGATGCCACCGGATAGTCTTTATTCGGTTATTTATGTTTCTTCTTGTCGTTGGTCAGCTTAACTTCAACATCTTCGCCGGAATGGCCGGGAAAATTGACAAACATCGCCTGAATTAAATCAGGAACCAACTGGGTCATATTGTCGGTTGTGACCTGCGCTCTGGCACGGCCTTCAAAAACGCGCTGACCATCATTGCTGCGGTCAATTTCCATCTTAAAGAAGGTCGTATAAAGGGTGTAGCTATAGACATCGGTGCCGCCACCCCAGCCACCGCCCCAACCGCCGTAGCCGCCACCCCAGCCGCCGCCCCAACCGCCGTAGCCACCCCAGCCGCCCCAACCACCCCAAGGGCCGCCCCAGCCGCCACCCCAGCCACCATAGCCATAAGAGGTAGAGGCCACTTTTTGCTGGCCATTATCAATGCCGTAATCCAGCTTGACGATCAGGGTGCTAGGCGCGCCGGGGGCTGCGGGTTGATAGCCTTGCTGCCATAATTGATGGGCAACGATATCGGCATAATGTTCAAACTCTAATCCACCTTTATCTTGGGGATTGGATGCCTGAATAACAAAAGTTTGTCCGGCAGGAGATGGCATCATCTGAAAGCGGGTTACATTCGCTCTGAAAGGCGATTCACAGGCAGATAAAGATAGAAAAGCCAAAGATGTGATGGCTATTTTTAATGTTATAGGACGCATGTCCGTATCCCTCTTCCCGTTAAAACCCTGCCGGAGCCACTTTATAGAAAAGTTATA
>NZ_JAIWON010000064.1 GCF_020216885.1 Zymomonas sp.
TATAACAAAATATGTTATAATAAAATTTGTCTATCGAGAGTGAACCCAAGATGAATGTCTTTTAAGACCGCCGTCTTAAACCCATGCTGCGATAGGCCTTATTTAAGGTTTTTTCGGCAATCACTGCGGCCTTTTCGGCTCCTTGTGATAAAATACGGTCAATCTCGGCAGGGTCATTTTTGAAGCCTGCTAATTTGTCGCGGATGGGCGCAATGGATTCTACAACCAGATCAGCCAAAGCGGGTTTGAACTGACCAAAGCCCTGACCAGAAAATTGCTGCAATACATCGCCAAGGGATTCGCCTTTTAACGCACTGTAAATGCCCAATAAATTTTTGGCTTCGGGACGATCGGCTAAACCTTCTTCATTTTCGGGGATCGGATCGGGATCGGTTTTGGCCTTACGAATTTTCTGGGCGATATCGTCATTGCTGTCTGTCAAATTGATCCGGCTTAAATCGGACGGATCGGATTTTGACATTTTCGAGCTACCATTTCTCAAAGACATTACGCGGGCAGCGGTTTTTTGAATGATCGGTTCCGGCAAGGTAAAGACAGGCATAAATTTTTGCCCACTATTTCCGTTTTTATCATGTAAATATTCGTCGATCAGGCCATTAATATAATTTTTGGCTTCTTTTTCAGTATACTTTCCACCTTTCGTGAGCAGATTTAAACGTCTTTCTAATATATCATTGTTGAATTTTGTCGCGATATCCCGCGCCAATTCCAAATGCTGTTTCTGATCTTCGCCAACCGGAACATGGGTGGCCTGATACAGCATGACATCGGCTGCCTGTAAGACCGGATAGGTATAAAGGCCGACAGATGCCCCCTCACGATTTTTACCGGATTTTTCCTTGAATTGCGTCATCCGGTTCAACCAGCCAATGCGGGCAACACAATTCAATAACCATGCCATTTCGGAATGGGCGGCGACATCGGATTGAGCAAAGAAAATTGCCTTTTCGGGATCAATCCCCGAAGCCAGCAAAGTCGCTGCCATATTGCGGATATTTTCGGCTAATTCATCCGGTGCTTGCGGCATGGTGATGGCATGGAGATCCGCCAGAAAAAAGACACAGCTATCGCCGTCTTTCATCTCGTTTTGCATGACAACCCAATTACGGATAGCGCCCAGATAATTACCGAGATGCAGATTTCCGGTTGGCTGGATACCTGAAACGATACGTTTATTCTTGCTCGTCATATTTTTGATACCTGCTAAAATTATCGTTTATAGCGACGCTGTAAGTAAAATTTTATTTCTTTTAAAGGGAATGTGCCAATCAAAGCGGCTGTTCCGAAATATAAAACAGAACCAAACAGCAATAATAGGGAAAGGGTGGCAATACGATAGATAACGCTGCCCGTTGCCATATGATTAAGCCAAGGAAGGCAAGGCCATAATCCAGCGGCCATAACAAGGCTGGCAATAATGATTTTGATCGTGCGGGTAAAAAGCTGACGATCACAGGCAAAATGATTTCTATGCCGTAATAATCCGTAAAGCATGATGACATTTGCCCAAGCTGCAATCGCTGTTGATAACGCCAGACCAACATGACCAAAAGGCTTAATGAATAATAAATTCAATATCAGATTAAGAAGCATGGCGATAATCGCAACACGGACAGGGGTGCGGGTGTCGGTGCGGGCATGAAATCCGGGAGTCAGGATTTTAATCAAAACATAGGCGGGCAAACCCAGCGAAAAAGCGGTCAAGGCTTGTGCCGAATAGATGCTATCGCTTGCGGAAAATGCCCCATGTTGCAACAAGGCTGAAATCAGTGGCATCGAAGCAATGACTAAACCGAAAGCCGCAGGCACCGTCAAAAATAAAGCTAATTCAATTGCTCTATTCTGGGTATGAATAGCGGCTTCCGTCTGATCTTCTGCCAATTGTCGTGACAAACTTGGTAAAATAGCGGTGCCAATACCGATCCCCACCAATCCTAGGGGAAGCTGATTAAGGCGATCGGCATAATATAGATAAGAAACGGCGCCTTCAGGTAAAAAACGGGCAGCCAAAGCGGTCGAAATCAATAGATTGAATTGCACGGCACCCGCGCCCAAGGCAGCAGGCCAAGTGATCGAAAGCATCTTTTTAACCGCAGGTGTTAATTTCGGCCAATGGGGATAAAGGCGGACATTCGCCGATCGGCAAGCCCATATCAGCCAGCCCAATTGCAAAACGCCTGACAGGCTGACCGCAATCGCTTGGGTCTCGGCGGTCATCGCTGGATTATGGCTGCGAAAAAAGACCAGCCCGATAATCAACCCAACATTCAACAAAATAGGGGCGGCAGCATTCACCCAAAAACGATGAAGGGAATTCAGAATCCCACCCAAAAGGGTTACAATCGAAATAAGTGCTAGATAGGGCATGGTTAGCCGCGTTAAAAAAACAGCCAACTGAAATTCGCCTGCGCTTCCCATCGGGAACCCACCCGTCATGATGCGCACAATAGGGGCAGCGGCAGCGATCATCCCTATTTCAAAAATAATCAGCAAGGGTAACAAAACAGATAACACATCACTGGCAAATCGTAATCCGGCGGCAAAGCCGTTTTGCCCTTTCTTTTCAGCCTCGGAAATCGTGCGGTTAAACATCGGAACAAAGGCAGAAGCAAAAGCACCTTCTGCGAATAAAGCTCTGAAAAGATTGGGTAATCGCCATGCGATCAAAAAGGCATCATTCGCCGACCCAGCCCCAAGATATTGCGCGCCAAGGGTATCCCGAATAAATCCGAGTATCCGGCTTATAAGGGTTAATCCCCCGATAGTTGCGGTTGCTTTGAAAAGATGAAATCGTCCGGAGGCAGGCTGAGTTTTATGTGTCATATTGTCATCTGGATAAGAGTAAAGAAAGCCGCTCAAAAGCGGCTTTCTCACATCATGGTGACCCTTATAAAATAGAATACATGATTAAGCCTGACCGGCTGGCTCGGCATTGGACAGCATATCTTGCTGTTCGGTTTGCTGCATATAAAGCGCGGCAAAGTCGATTGGTTCCAACATCAAAGGCGGGAAATTACCATCACGGACAGAATCGGCAAGGATGCGCCGGACGAAAGGAAACAGGATGCGTGGGGCTTCGATGTAAAGGAAAGGCTGGATTTGGTCTGCCGGAACATTTTTGATGGCAAATAAACCACTGTAAACCAGCTCGACATGGAAAACGACGCCTTCATCGGCCTTGGCAGAAACATCGACTTTCAAAGCCACTTCATAGACATCCTGCGCCATTGGCTGAGTGCCGATATTGAACTGCACTTCGATATGAGGCTGGGTCTGCCACTGATAAACAGCCGGAGCATTCGGATTTTCAAAAGAAAGATCTTTAATATACTGGGCAAGAATACTGACCTGCGGCAAATGGTCGGTATCCGCATTTGAAGCATTAAAATTGTTTCCTGACATAATGGCATCCTCGCTGCGTTTGGATTGATCTTGAATGATGGCGCAAAACCCCCGATCATGAAAGAGAAATGATCGAGGGGTATTTTTGTTCGATAGGAACAAAGCGCCCAAGGGTAAATGAAATTATAGTCACTCGGACAAGATAAACTCTACTCTATAATCCAGCGCTTTCTCTTTTGAATATCGCTTTTCCCTATCCGGCTTTTACGCTCGGAAATCTTTAATATTGATGACAATAATCGACTTTTTCAAAGAAAACCCTTCAAATGAAGTCTTTTTTGCTTCTTTTTGCATAAAGAATACCGCTTCTTTGTGTCTTTTTTCGGCCTGTTGCGTTAAAAATAGGGCTATTTTCGTCAAGAAGGGGCAGATGCTGTTTGAAAGGCGGCATCATCTTGCCTATATATAAAAGATTAAATATTTCAGCCGGAATGAAATTCTGCTGTATTTTGCATTTGGAGGCATAGTGGTCGAGATTGTTGTTCTTGTGGTAGTGGCTGCCGGGCTTTGTGGATGGCTTTACAATGTCCTTGGGCGCCGTACCGGCCACGAACAGAGTTTTACCAAACCTGCCGAGGCTTCAACGACTGTCGTTGCCCAACCCAATACGGCGTTGTTGCTGCCTGCTTCCGAACAGAAAAAGCGGGAAGAGATTGTTCAACCCGAAGCATGGGATGGAATCCGGCGTATTGTCAGCCGTGACGCTCATTTTGATCTGACCGGATTTATCGAAGGCGCAAAATCAGCCTATGGCAAGATTTTAGAAGCCTTCTGGCAAAATGACCGGAGCAAACTGGCTGACATGGTCAGCAAAGACGTTTTCGAGACTTTTCAGCAAGTGATCGAAAAACGCGAAGCCGAAGGAAGCCGTCTTGAAAATCGCCTCGTCAATATTGACAAGGCTTTGGTTCAAAAAGCCGGTATCGAAGGCGATAATGCCATTATCACGGTCAGCTATGACGCTTGGATTTCGACGATGCTTCGCAATCACGAAGGGATCATGATTGCTGGTTCATCCACTGATGCGCTGCCGACCCATGATGTCTGGACATTCAGCCGTAATATCAAACAGGAACCCAAAACCAACTGGTTGTTGGTAGAAACCTTGGCCGCCTCCTGACTTGTGCGGCAAGGGTGTTTCTATTTGAATGAAGAGTAGCAATGAAAAAATCTTTTATTCTGTTCATTGCTGTAACGGCTTTGACAGGATGTAGCGGCTGGCCAGATGGTCAGCGGCCAGCTTCTACTGGCTTTGATCAATCACAAAATAGCTATCACATTCCGAATATGCCTTATGAGTATGATCACTCACCATCAAATAGTGATGCATTCGATTCATCTCAAACAACGATGAATAATGAAGCGCTCTATTATGAAGACAAAGCATGGCGTGCAAAAAATATCAGGGATCGTGATACTAATTTTTCCAAATATCTTTTGGCTAAAAAACATCAAGAGCAACCAGATTGAATATTATGCGTATTGATTTAGCCAAAAATAGTATCGCTTATGCGCGGCATATTCAGATTATCGTCTTTTTAAGTCTGGGTATTTTGACCCTATCTGCTTGTCAGACATCTCGACCGACGGCCTCTCATTCTCTGCCTGAAAAAACCAAAGCCCCAGCTGCACCCAAAAAACAGGCCTCTGTCCCTAAAAAGGCGAGCGCTTTGGATGTCCGACCTCAATCTATTCCGGTTTCTCGCTTGGGATTGACGGAAGAGAACGCCAAAAAAGCCTTGGATGCCTTTCGATTATCCTGTCCATTCCTGACATCCCATCCTGATAAAAGCGGATTGACTGCGGCTAATGATTGGCTTCCAGCTTGTCAGGCGGCCAAAAATTTAAATAGCACGTCATCGACCAATGCTACGGCTTTCTTTGATCGCTATTTCGATCCGGTTTCTGTCGGGGGCGGGGATGCCTTTGTAACAGGCTATTATGAACCGGAAATAGCCGCTTCCAGCCAATCGAAAAACGGTTACGCGCCCATTTATAAAGTGCCTTCCGATTTGGTGGAAACCAATCTTGAAGATTTCTTCCCTGACATGAAAGGTAAACACTTCAAAGGCCGCGTTAAAAAAGGCCATTTGGTGCCTTATTATACACGGGCAGAAATCAACAAAGGTGCCTTGGATAACCGCCATCTTGAAATTGCTTGGGCAGTTGATCCGGTGGCTTTGTTCTTCCTGCAAATTCAAGGCTCCGGTCGGCTCAATCTTGAAGACGGGCGCGTTATTCGCATCGGTTACGCTAATCAAAATGGCCGCGAATATACCGCTATCGGGCGTTTATTGGTCGATAAAGGCGTTATTGAGAAAGGCCATGCCACGATGGCGGGCATTGTCGAATGGCTCCATAACCATCCTGACCAAGCGCCGTCGATCATGGAAAGCAATAAAAGCTATGTTTTTTTTCGTGAATTGAAAGAAACGGGGCCTTTGGGTGCGCTTTCTGTGCCGGTTACGTCCCAGATATCCCTTGCAGTTGACCCATCTTATACGCCATTAGGGGCTCCTGTTTTTTTAATGCTTGATTCAAAGCATGGTGGTAATGCAGCATTTGCGAATGGTCTCTGGATTGCGCAAGACAAAGGTGGCGCAATAAAAGGGGCTAATCGTTTCGATAGCTATTGGGGATATGGCGACAAAGCCGAACATATCGCTGGTGGTCTCGCCAGCCATGGTTCTGCATGGCTTTTGTTACCGAAAGGAGTAGCCGCGGGTCTCGGTTCTGGAAAAAATGGCAAAGCGCAACGGGAGACAAAAATATCCGCAGCAAGCGGAGAGGGTAACAAACCCGCCTAATCGGCAAGAGAAAACGACTTCTTTTGCCGGAAGAAAACCTGCACCCAAATATCTTTCTTCCGAAGAGCTGGCTTTATGGCAGAAAGTTGCTGTCACTGTTACGCCTTTAGAGCCGGAACGCTATCAATCCTTGGCTGACTTGCTCAATAAAAATATTACACCCACCGCCAAAGCTCCGCCGCTTTCAAAACTCCGAAAAGAAATAGAAAATCGCCACAGAAAGATTCCTCCCGCACCCATTAGCCCTTCTCCAAAAAAATCTTCGGATACGCTTGATGGCTCATGGGATCGCAAATTAAGCAAAGGCAGCGTCGAGCCTGAACGGAGTATCGACTTGCACGGCTATACTATGACCAGTGCCTATCGCGTTTTGGAATCAGCGCTTTCCCAAGCCATCCGGCAAGGTATCCGTGTTTTACTGATTATTACAGGTCGTCCGCCACGGCGTAATGAACATGGTATTATTACGCGTGGTCTTATTCGCGGCGCTATCGGTGATTGGCTTAATTTTTCGCCCTATTCCAGCCATATCGCCGCCGTCAGAAATGCCCATCCCCGTCATGGTGGGGCAGGGGCGCTCTATGTCATCCTCCGTCGTCGCCGCGACGAAACAAAATATTAATTCCAAAATAAATAAAACTGATTATCAGAGATTTTCTTTAATATCTGCTAAACAAGGGGCATAGATGGCTTTTGATCGCCTAATATTCATCCAGCCTTATAATGAAAATACGGAAAGCACCCATTGGATTTTCATGGAAAACTTTCTTTTTTGGTCTGTGGCCAGCTATTTTTAGAGGCAGTTGGAAATACGCCCTTTTAATGTTTTTAACTATGTTTCCAACCTTAGGTCTTTCTACCCTTATATGGTCATTTATCTTTAATCGTCTTTATTTAAACAGCTTACTAGAAGACGGCTTCCGACTGAAAATTGCGGAACGAGGCAGTTCTGTTGAAAGAATATCGGCTTATAGCCGGATGAATATCGCCCTTATAGCGGATAGCGAATAAAAACATTCGCCGTAATCCGGAATTATATAGAATAATTCCGGATTAACAGGCTCCTTTATCCCAAGAAAGATTTGATAATATCTTCATCAATCCGGCTTAACTGCCGGATATCCTCGACCGAGGCTTTTTCATCGACTTTATGCATCGTGGCATTGACCAGACCAAATTCAACTACTGGACATAATTTAGTCAGGAAACGGGCATCCGATGTGCCACCGCTGGTCGAAAGGCTGGGCGTAATACCTGTATTTTGGGCAATAGCCGCCGATATTTTATCTGTCAGAACCCCTTCTTCCGTGACAAAGGCTTCCCCAGAAATCGCCGCTTTCACTTTGGCTTTGGGGTCAATCGCTGCTACCCGTTTTTTCAGGCTATCCACTAATTCAGCGCCCTTATGCAGGGCATTAAAACGAATATTGAGCTGCGCTTTGGCTAAAGCCGGAATAACATTGGTAGCTTTGTTATCACATTCAATCGAAGTCACTTCGAGATTAGAGGGCTGGAACCACTGATCGCCTTCATCCAAGACCCAGCTTTCGAGGTCAGAAATAATTCTGGCCAAAACCGGAATCGGGTTGCGGGCGCGGTCAGGATAAGCAACATGGCCTTGGATACCTTCTACTTCAATCCACATATTAACCGAGCCGCGTCGCCCGTTTTTAACGGTGTCGCCCAAACGCTCGACCGATGTTGGCTCACCGACAAGGCAGTAATCCGGCTTGATAGACTGTTCGTTCAACCATTCGATGATAGCGGGTGTTCCAAAGGTCGCAGGGCCTTCTTCATCCCCTGTAATCAGCAAAGAAAGTGTGCCTTTATGCTCGGTATAGCGAGAGGCTGCCGCGATGAAGGCCGCTACTGAACTTTTCATATCAACGGCACCACGCCCGACAAGATAGCCATCTTTAATCACGGGAGTGAACGGATCTGAACTCCAACCCTGACCCGCTGGCACGACATCACTATGACCGGCATAGGCGAGATGGGGATGGCCTTTGCCGCGAAGCGCAATCAGATTCGTGATGGGGCCATCGGGTGCCTGTCCTTTGGTCAATAGATGAACAGTAAAACCAACTGATTTTAAAGCATCTGCCATAATATTCATGGCACCATCATCAGATGGCGTTACCGATTTACAGGCAATCAGTCGGGCGGCAAGGTCAACAGGATCAAGCGCTATGGTCATTTAATCATCCGAAAAATAAAAGCAGATATACTATAGTGTGAAACTGCATATCAATAACAATAATGAAGCAAGATACTAAATAATTTCATTTGAGAAATTGAATATTTAATTGTGTTTTATTTTGAAATTATATTTTTAATAACTGTTTTTTATTTACAAAAAGATATTTTTCTTTTTTTTACATTTCGCCCCCCTCAATTTTGATCAGTGTAATTGACAATCAATATCAATAAAGCATAACCGGAGAACATTCCAAAAATCAAATTGAGAGAAAGAGGGCTTAAAGGATGATGGGGGGGGCGAATAGGATAAAAACGATGGTGCCAGTTTTGGCCTTGGCAGGCTGTTTCCTAGCACCGGCGGATGCGCAAAATCTTTCTTCCGCCGAGGTTAATAATAACGCACAAGAAGAAATCAAAACGGCACCGTCGAAAAAAAAGGATAAATCCGACGTTATTGTGGTCACGGCTACCGGATTGTCACAGGCCTCTTCGACGACCAAAACCCATACACCGATTATTGAATCGCCCCAATCCATTTCTATTGTCAGCCGCGCCGAAATAGAATTGCGCGCTTCTCCGACAATCGCCGATGCTTTGGCTTATACCGCTGGTGTTCAAGCTGAACCTTCTGGCATTGACAGCCGTGTTGATGAAGTATCCGTGCGTGGTTTCGGCGCAGGTGGCTTTTCTTCCAATAACAATTTTGTTGATGGCTTGCGTCTGCCTTCAGGGGGGCAATGGACAAGAACATCCTTTGATCCTTTTTCTCTGCAACAGATCGAAGTTTTAAAGGGGCCTTCCGGCGCGCTTTACGGTCAGACGGCACCGGGTGGTGTTGTCAATCTTGTCACCAAAAGGCCAACAAAGAAAAGTCAGGGTGAATTTTTCCTTCAGGGTGCTGGTTATACCCATCTTGGGAATTGGCAAGGGCAGGCTTCCGGCGATGTTTCCGGAAAATTGAATAAAGACGGCACACTATCTGGGCGGATCGTTGGTCTAGCCCGTTACGGGGATACGCAAGTTAACCATGTCCAAACAGGTCGCTATTATGTTTCGCCCAGTCTGACATGGGAAATTTCTCCCGATACCAAATGGACAGTTCTTGCCCAATATCAACGCGACCAAGGCGGTTCGACATTCCAGTTTTTACCTGCAACAGGCACGCTTTATGCGTCAAAAGGCCGCCATATTGCTAATGATGCGAATATTGGTGAACCCAAATGGGATAACTTCAATCGTAATCAGGTGATGGCAGGTTCCTTTTTTGAACATCAATTCAATCACTTCCTGACACTTCGCAACAATACCCGATATACCTATTTGAATACCCTTTATCGGGCGACCGTTCTTTCCGGTGATACCTTGAAAAGCTGTAGTGCTGCAATCGCCGGTTGTGTCGCTGGAGAAACTGTCAATCGTCGCGCTGTCGAAGGGCGAGGGCGGTCACAAGGTGTCGCGACAGATACCCAGTTAGAAGGTCATGTTGATACCGGTGCCGTCCGGCATGTCATGCTTTTTGGTACCGATTATTTCTATACCGATTGGACTCATGATCGGGATTTGGTCAAATCCTCTCTTGTCCTGCCGATGCTTAATATCTTTGATCCGGTTTCCCGTGGCTCAGCAGGCTATGGCGCTGCCCTCTCTCCACAGGTCTATACTTCAACTATCAGCCAACAAAATGGCATTTATTTTCAAGACCAGATCAAATTCAAACGTCTGCGCGTTACAGTTGGCGGGCGACAGGATTGGGCGAAAGACGATACGTTAAACCGCCTGACTGGCAAACGTTATCTTACTCATTCAAACGCCTTCACTTGGCGTGCGGGTGCTGTTTATCTCTTCGATAATGGACTTGCCCCTTATTTCAGCTACGCTAAGTCCTTCCAGCCACAGGTTTCTGATCCATCGACTTCTTTAGATGGGACTCCTTTCAAACCAACAACGGGCGACCAATATGAAGCTGGTATCCGTTACCAATATGGTAAAAGCATTTATATCACCTTTGGGGCGTATCAGATCACCCAACGGAATATGACTACGCCTGATCCCAATGGTGCCTTATGCGGAACCTCGACCTGTCTGGTGCAGACCGGAGAAGGGCGCGTGCGTGGTCTTGAATTAGAAGGCCGCGCAACTCTGCCTTGGAATATGGCGATTATCTTCACCGGAACACGAAGCGATGCCAAGGTAACGCAATCCAATACGGCTTCCCAAATCGGCAATTATTTACCACAGGCACCAAAATGGATGGCCTCGCTCTTTATTGACCAACGTATCCGGCATGGTTTCTTTACTGGTTTAGGTATTGGGGGCGGCGTTCGCTATACCGGACACAGTTATGGCGATACCAATAATACGCTTTCAATTCCGGGCTATACCTTATTTGATTCCTTCTTGCGTTACGATTTCGCCAACCGTTTCCCACGCTACAAGGGTTTATCTCTTTCTTTAAATATGCGTAACATTGCTAATAAACGCTATGTGGCGACCTGTACGGCGACTTCTGCCTGCTATTATGGTCAAGGGCGTAGCTTGACCTTGCGGCTCGGTTATAGTTGGGGAGGTGCGGCCTAATGTTTCTTTTTTTTGCGATTATTTTGTCTGCTTCGGGGGCAGTGATGTTTTATCTGCTTTCCCGTAATCAACAGCTTTTACCTAAAGCCTTGGATAAACAGCCTTTTATGCTGGTGGCCTGTTCGCTGGAATTTATGGCCTTTCTAATGCTTTGGGAAGAAAAAAGCCTGACATCAGCCTTACTGACATTGGTTTTATTATTGATGATCGAATGGTCTTTCTTGCCCTTGCTGATCGCGCTTTTCCCAAAAAATAGGTGCAAACCATGAAGCAAGGCGCAGAGCGACAAAATAAAGACTGGTTCTTCAAATTTCTGGCTGCTTTTTTCTTGGGGATACCGCTTCTACTGGGCGTTATGGGGCTCGTCGGTTTGGGGTGTCATAACGATGGGAATCCAAGGGCAATTTCTTCACAATTGATGATGTGGATGCTCTCGCCGCTTTGGATAACGCTTCTCGGATTTTCTGGATTTTTTCGTTCATCCCGTCAAGCATGGGGCATTTTAGGTGGATTAAGCCTGTTTGCATGGGCGTTATTTTTTCTTTTGCGGGGGTTCTGTTTATGAAAATCCCGAATATGATTCTACGCAGTTATCGAGAATTACATAGCTGGGTCGGTATTGTTGCCGGTCTATTTTTATTTGTAGCCTTCTACGCGGGTGCCATCACCATGTTTGAACAGCCCATACAAGATTGGGTGTCTCAAACGGCCTCGTTACCCCCTGCGGTTTCGTTACATGCGACCCCTGAATTGTTGGAAAAAACTTTTGCCGCCCATCCCGAAGCTCGGAAAAGCTATACTGTTTATTTAGCGCCCAATGCTGCCCATCCTGAACGTCTCTCTTGGTTTCTACCATTTTCTCATGGTCATGTTGGCCAAGTGACCCTAGCGGCTTTAGATGAAAAAGGCGCGCTCGTTACTGCCAAACCGCAAATTTCGGCCACTGCTCATTTTATCAATCTGCTGCATCAGCAGGTTGGCTTACCTTTCCCGCATGAAACCTCTTTATTAGTGACAGGGGTTGTCGGACTTTTATACGGCGTTGCACTGATCTCGGGGATTATTCTTTTTCTGCCCAAAATAGCTGAAAATCTTTTTGCCGTGCGATTGACGACCAGTCTTAGAAGAAGATGGCTCGACCTCCATAATCTTTTGGGTATTTTTTCCTTACCCTTCCATCTGGTGATGGCGTTAACGGCCGTTGTTTTTGCTTTTCATGATCCTGTCTTTGATGTCCAACATGCTTTATTCGCAAAAAGTAATCCGCCTCTGGCGCTCTCTGAAAAAATTAGATCCTCTTCAGCACAGGGTAGGCTCTCGCAAAAAGCCGATCAGACAAAAATAAAACCATCCTTTGCTTTGCCTTTGGAACCCGAAAAAATCGTCAATTCACTAGAATTGCAGGCTGCCGGATTTGTGCCGGAAATGCTGAATTATTCTCAAAACAAGGAAGGTCAGCTTGTCTTACGGGTGGCAGGCCATGACTCACGTTATGGAATGCGGGGTGCTTCACGTGGCTTTGCCGAAATTGATCCTTATAGCGGCAAGATTTTGTCCTCTGACTACCTTCCGGGGCATCAATCAACTGGCTTTGCCATTTTGACCACTTTTTTTGCCTTACATTTCGGTAATTTTGGTGGAAATTTTGTCCGCTGGGGCTATGTTTTGTTAGGCTTAGGCGGTGCTTTTCTTTTCTATACCGGCAATCAACTCTGGATCAATGCCCGCAGAAGGCGCGAGATAAAAAGCGGTGAGGCCTCTTCAGCCACGCAATTTTTGGATTGTTTGACGGCAGGCTGCGTTAATGGCTGTATATCAGGTATTTCAGCTATTTTCTGTGCTGCTTTTGGGTTACCTCATGGCGGTGATTATAAGGATATCACCTCTGTTTATTATGGGGTTTTTGTCCTTTTCGTTATTTTAGCTTTTTGCCTAAAAACGCGATATCGAAATTCTATTCTACTTTCACTTTCTGCGCTTATCACGCTTTCCATTCCTGTTATGGCCAGCCTTTATGGTCATAAAGCCCTTCTTTCACTGCCCAATATAACGATCGAACTCGTAGCCGTTTTCCTTGGGGCTTTTTTGCTTTGGGCGGCAGGGAAAGAAAAGAAATTTTCCGGTAGGGTATAAAAAAAGGCTTCAGTCTATCCACGGACAGGCTGAAGCCAATATCGCCATAAAAGCTATGAAGCGGGTTTAGAGAATTGCATCATAAACAGCGGCGCGTAATTCTGCTATGCCCGTGCCTTTTTCGCTTGAGGTCGCAATAATTTCAGGAAAAGCCGCCGGATGTTTCCGCATTTCTTCGGTAATGGCTTTAACCGTTTTTTCCAGTTCGACGGCTTTAATTTTGTCTGATTTTGTTAAGACAACCCGATAAGAAATAGCGGCATCATCCAGCATTTTCATCAGGTCACGATCAACATCTTTGATGCCGTGACGGCTATCTATCAAAATCAAACTACGTCTAAGAACAGCCCGACCCCGCAGATAATCGTTAATCAGCCATTTCCAGCGTTTGACAACATCCTTTGGGGCTTTGGCAAAACCATAACCGGGCATATCGACAAGCCGCATTTGTAAAGGCTCGCCGACATCAAAGAAGTTTAATTCTTGGGTTCTACCGGGTGTTGTCGAGGCGCGTGCCAGACTATTCCGATTGGTCAAAGCGTTGATAAGGGAAGACTTACCAACATTTGAACGGCCAGCAAAAGCCACTTCTGGTGCCGTCGGCGCTGGCAAAAATTCAAGTGCTGGAGCCGATTTTAAAAAATTCACGGCTCCGGCAAAAAGTTTCCTGCCCGCTTCCAGCCTAATATCGTTTTCTGGACTCATTTTGGATATCAAGCTTTCTTCTTGGACAGGCGTTTTTTCTCGGCTCTGTCTTGGCGTTCTTCCGGTGTTGAATGACGATGCTGTAACCACATCATCTGCGCCAGAGAAATAAGGTTATTAAAGATATAATAGACCTGCAAACCGGCCGCCAAAGGTGCCATGAAGATCACCGAAATCAAAGGCAAAAAGCTCATGATCTGTTGCTGTGCCGGTTCCAGCTGTTGCGGGCTGGCACGGAATTGCAACCACATGGTGATACCCAAAATGATAGGCAGAACACCGATCATCAGGAAATGCGGCGGGGTAAAATGCAGCAAGCCGAAAAGATTAAACGGCGTTAAAGGATCTGGAGCCGATAAATCTTTGATCCACAAGATAAAGGGCTGATGACGGCTTTCGATCGTCACAAGCAATGTCTTGTAGAGCGCAATAAAGATCGGGAACTGAATAAACATTGGCAAGCATCCAGCAAAAGGATTCACTTTTTCCTTTTGATAGAGCGTTACCAATTCTTGCCGCATTCTGGCTTCATCATTTTTATAGCGTTCGCGAACCGCCTGCATTTTAGGCTGTAACCGCCGCATTGAAGCCATCGAGGCATATTGCTTGTTCGCAATCGGGAAGATCAAAGCACGGATGGTGACCACCATCAAAATGATGGCGAGGCCGTAATTGCCGACATGCAAGAACAACCAGTCGAGATAATAGAAAAAGACTTTTTCAATAATCGCGAACCAGCCCCAATCAATCGCTTTATCAAAATGAGGCAGATGTAACTGATCGCGGTAGCGATCAAGAACGCGGACTTCTTTGGCACCGGCAAAAACATCAACACTGGTGCTGGCGGTTTTTCCTGCGGCAACCACCACCGGAGCCACCGTGAAATCAGCCTGATAATGGTGATTGGAACTGCTTCTGAAATCAGTATCAATCGCGATTTTCTGATTATGGGGCGCAAGAGCCGTCAGCCAATATTTATCGGAAAATCCGACCCAACCGCCTTGGGTGTTATTACGAATGCTATTATTGGTGGCTTTATCAATATCCGCAAAATCGACATGATAATTGACCGAACCATTGAATACGCCAATAGGCCCCGTGTGCAACGTCCATGAACTGGCTGTTTTGAAAACACCTTGATGGTTAGTCAAAACATAGGGCTGGACAATAACCGGACTATTGCCACGATTGATAACGCTTTCAGTCGCATTGAACATATAATCATGATCAACAGACAAGGTTATTCTAAAAATCTGGCCTTGCTGGTTATTCCAGTAAAAATTGACAGGATGGTCAGCTGTCAGCTTATCGCTATCCGCCTTCCAAAGGCTATCCGCATTCGGCAAAGCGATATTTTCACCTGTCCATCCAAATGAGGTGAACCAAGCATTTTCTGTGCCTGCGGGTGAAAATAATCTGACGGCCGGAGAATTTTTAGCAAGGGTTTCACGATGACGGATAAGAGTCAGATCATCAAGGCGTAACCCTTTCAGATTAACAGAACCCTCAACGCTTTCTGTCAAAATCGGCAGGCGAGGGGTTTCTTGTAAAACCTGATCGACGGGCTTTAAAGGTTTGTCGCCGGATTCTTCTGCGGTTAATTCAGTTTTTGGCTGATTTTTACCCTGCTGTGTTGGAGCAGGCGGCGTTGATAACCAGTGTTTGGTTACAAAGCTCCAGCCAAATAAAATAAGAGCAGAAAGAATGGTAACAATAACCAGATTACGCTGCTGGTGCTTATCGTCCATATCGTTGTTTCACCCTTTCAAGGCACTGGATCATGCCCACACCCGCCCCATGGGTGGCAACGGGCTAGACGTTTTATGGTAAGCCAGCTTCCCTTTATTGCTCCATATCGGCGCCATGCTGTAATGGCATAAGCTGAACAACTGGGATAATAGCGGCAGGAAGACGGCAAAAGCCGTGATGGACCCCATTGCCACAAGCGGGCCAACAAAATAAGCGCATGGGCGATCATCGCCGCATACGCGCCAAAGCTTTTGACAATTGACGATAAAGATCATCAAAATTGCCGTGAAAGGCAGCTCGCCGACCAATCAATATATGATCAGCGCCTTCTACACCGCTGGCAGGCAGCAGTGATTGGACTAAAGCCCTGAAACGCCGCTTGATCCGGTTGCGGACGACTGCATTGCCGGTTTTCTTTGTTACCGTATAGCCTATACGCATATCCGGATTATCATCATGACGATGATAAACTAACAAGACAAAAGCCGGCATAGCCACGCGTTTACCGCGGTTAGCCGCAAGAAAATCAGCGCGGCGCTTAAGAACTGCTACGCGGACAGTTTCTTGCGGCTGCGAGCCCGACGGGCTGCCAGAATCTTGCGACCGCCCGGGGTTGCAGACCGGGTACGGAAACCGTGCCGGCGCTTGCGCACGAGGTTGCTCGGCTGAAAAGTGCGCTTCATCGCTCATTCCTCAACAGTATTTCTTGATTGTTAAAAAAGGCCACCGACACACGGCAGCCATATCTAATGGGCGTGAATAGGGAAGATGATGGAAAAAGTCAACGGTTGCGCCAAGATTCATTTTTGAACGCTCATTGAATAGCCTTTTTTTAAATAAAACAGCTGATAAAAAGGATTTGAAAAATATCTTTTTGAAGAATTAAACCCTATATAAGA
>NZ_JAIWON010000065.1 GCF_020216885.1 Zymomonas sp.
AATTATTGGTCAGAAAGACATTGCGGGCTAATTGCTGTGTGATGGTTGATGCCCCTTGCCAGCGTTTGCCTTGTCCATGGTGAATAATTGCCACCCCGACAGCCCGCATCATGCCCACCGGATCCACGCCGATATGATAACGGAAACGACGGTCTTCGGTTGCGATCATCGCCTGCGTCATAGATTTCGGGATATCGTTATACGGAATCCAACGGCCATAGCCGGGACCCATATTGACGATAACCGTGCCGTCATTCGAGTGAACCCGAATGGTTTGACCATTGGGAGAAGCCTTCAGCTTGTCAAAGTCAGGCAGGCTACTTTTGGTTGTATAAACAGCTATTCCCAAAAGCACAGCCAAGACCAAGATAATCGTCGCCAATATGCCACCGACGATCAAGGCAAGGCGCAAGGCTCTTCTTTGGGGGCGGTTTTGAGGGTTTTTTGAAGGTTTGCGGCTCATTTCAGGGTCAATTAAAGAGAAAAGGGAGCATCAATTATGCTGACGGGAGGCTGCATTCGCAGCGGCTTTAACGCGCCATAAGCGAAAAGGCGATTCTTTTGGTAACGGCATGGCTTCCAGCCACGGTGGCACCTGACCTTTTGCGAGCTGCGCGTAAAATCCATTCTTGGCTTCATTAAGGTAAATTGAGGATTCGGGCATCCCCGGACAAATCAATACCAGACTAATCGCGTGCCGTCTTATAATATTTTCTGCCTGTTCGGAGCTACCCCGAAAAGCATGATGCACGTCCAAAATAGCCTCTCCATTACGATGATACGGGCCTGCAATCGCCTGATGATGGGTCATTGCAATAAGGCGGGGAGCAAAATCGATAAAGGTTAAAATATTGGCTTGCGGGATGGCTTCAATGGATTTCAGTGCCGGAATAGTCGGGCATCGTCGCTCTGGGTGGGACGGCGTTTTATTCTCACTGACTTTGTGATTTCCTTCTGCTTGATGAGAAGGCAATGTGCTGCTTTTGGAAAATAGATTTTTAAAGAAAGGTTTATAATGCCCTTGATGCGTATATTCGACTATTTTTAGAGGAATAAAGCTACTGGCAACAGCCAAAACAGAAAGAATGACAAGCGCATACCCCAACATTCCCGCATATGTTTTCTGTTTATCTAGCTTTTTCACAAGAGTCATAATCAGCCAGCAACAAGTAGGCACTGCCAATAATTGCGCCGCCGGCGACGTTCTTGTCTGCCATGCTGTCATCGCCAAGGCTGATAGAAAAATGAGGGCTAGATTGAGCCATCCTCCAATTCTAGGAGAAAAACGGTTATTCCATAAGGCCGGAAACAGCGAGATCAGTCCAACAATCGGTAAAGACAGAATAAGCACGATAACTTTGATATCGCGACTATAAACCGGTTTGGCTTCCCCGACATGTGACATCCACAATTTATATAATTCTGGCGATATCGCTTCTGGTCGTCCAAGACATTGCGGCCAGCTATAGGCAAAAATACCGATGATAAAAAGACCCGCGATAACAGCTGCCGAAAGCCGAAATGCCCATCCCGCACGGATAGAAGCGATGAGTGCGACCGATAGTCCACCGCCTATCGTTGCTGTCAGCCAAACCGGAGAAAGCGCATCACAAACCGGTGCTCTATTGGCATAGGAAGCAAAGATAAGCCAACCGATCAAACTGGTTAAGGCCAGAGTAAAGCCATAATATTTTAAGGCTTGGGCATAACGAATATTTTTAACCCAAAATAACGTCTGCATACCGGCCGCAAGCGCAATATAAGGCAGGATTTCAAGGCCAATGACTAAAGATAAAGTAGAAGAAAGCGCAACTGTAACAGCACCTCTTTCCCTGTCGGGATCTGCATTTCCGGCGATAATCAGACTAAGAAAAGCAAGCTGCCAACCATGATGATCTATCCGCAGGGGTAAAAACATTCCCAATGTCAGACCAGCGCAGAGCAGCAGGCAGTTGGCAACCAAAAAACTCTGTTCACCGACCAGACGACGGCATGTAAGCGCGTTACCAAAAAAGAGAATCCCCAAAGGAAGAAGAGGGGCTATTGCTGTTCCAAAACGAATAGATCCCATGCTGCCAAGAAAGGGTTGGCTTATGGCAATTAAGGCTGCGATAGGAAGATCAACTAGGCGCGACCAATGAATATTGGCACCTTTTGGAGGGTTAAGTCGATGTTGTTGTAAGTCGAACCATCCCTGACCATGAAGCCAGTCTCTGACTTCCGCAAGGCGGAGATTGTCATCGGTGTCGGAAAGAGAAAGCCAATAAATAGCATGGCGATGGGTATAGAGAAGAAAGGCTGCCGTTAAAACCCAGAATAGGCAGGTAATAAGCCTCCAATAATGCCGACTAATCTGATCCCATAACAGACCTTTTTGACTGTTATTTAGAGATGAGAAAGGTATCACTCTCACTTTTTTGAGAGTGGATATCAAAGATTTATTTGAATTGTCTTTGTTCATCATTAACGGAAATCTTCGTTATTTCCGAAATACAAATTCATAGCGAATGCCTTTACCCCCACCCAATATTATTGATTCTGCCTATGAACGACCGGTAAAATAAAATATTTATGGATCGGGCTTTAATCTTTTCTCTGGCTGATGCAATAGCGATCATATTCGGTCGCCATCTGTCTAAAAACAAATTTTGACCGGTTCCAATAAATATGAAGAAATGAGGTCTAATGTATCGGTCTCTTTGGTTAAAGCTAGAGAATTTTCTTGATGAAGAAAAGCGTTTGTTTCTGGGGCAAGTTATTCGTTTTGGCCTTACCGGAGGTTTTACCACTTTTCTGAATGCCGCTATTTATTATATCGGTGCCAAATGGGGGCATATGGCTCCTTTATTCTCGAATTTTATCGGTTACCTCGTGGCTATGATTGTGGGCTATTTGCTCCATAACTATTTCAGCTTTCGGGGACATGGCTGCCAAGATCGCCATTGGCAGCTTTTTTTACGCTTTTCTCTTGCTTCTTTATTGGGACTGGGGCTCAACAGCTTTTGGGTAGGCTGTATGGTCAATTATCTCCATCTCATGAAATGGACGCCCCTGCCTTTTATGGTTTTTGTAACGCCGCTCGTCAGCTTTTGGTTGAATCGCCGCTGGGTTTTTCGACCGTCTAAAAAATGAACATAGCCTAGTCGCCCTTATTTTACGGCAGGCACGGCCTTGGGCTTTGATCCGCTTTTGGGGGGAGAAAGCATAGGGCTAGTTGTCGTAAAGCGATGATCTATTTTATATAAAATACCATTTTCGCCCGACCATATCGGTATCAGGTCATCTTCATGAGGCCACAAAGACGAGGGTATATCCATAAGCCAGAAATAATCGAAAGCCTGTCTTGGAAAAGATTCCAAGGTTTTATCGAGATCGGCTGATCCTCTAAAACGACATTGACGCGGATAAAGTGATTGAGATGGGTCGTGAATAAATCTTTTTGCCTCTGGAAAATGAATTGTCAGTAATTGCTGACCAGCTATTGCCCATTCACTATTGGTAAAAGCGTCTTTTCTGACCGTTGCCATGGCGGGTAAATGGCTCATATGGTTGCTGACCCATGTCATAAGGCAGGGTGTGGAAACCATAGCCAAAACTCGTGATCCGGGAGCCATGAAATCAACCGCTTTAAGCTGTTTTTGGTAGCCTTGGTCATAAAACCAAAAGCTGACTGTGGTCGCCGCGGTTCTTATAGTGAAAAACAGACAGGCTGCTATGGCGGCTATTCTTGCAAAATTTTGGTTTTTGGGCGCCTTCAACCCGACCAAGGCTAACGCAAAAATATAAGGGGCTAGTCGCATATCTGCAAAGGCCGCACTCAGTAGAATCCGAGGTAAACAGATATAGGCGATGAGTAGGATAAAACAGGCGAGTCCCATCGGGGGAGCCAGTCGCAAACGCCCTAAAAGAAGAATGAAACAAGCGACACCGATAGAGGCAATGTCAAAATTTTGCCAGCGATCTCGTAATGCGGAAAGAACCCATTCTATTTTAAGATCAAATCGGAACCAGTCGCCATTTCCATCACTGACATGGCCAGAACGCCATAAAATCATCAGTAAAATAGGGGGCAGCAAGGGCAGCATCGCCAAAGCTGATTTATAGCCTGCTTGAAATAGCGCGGATAAAATTGGCTGATTATTCCGCCTAGCGTGGCGGTAATTATTTGAAAAATCAGCCGAAAAACAGAGTAAGCCCAAGATGCCCCAGCCATAGCTATGACATGACCAGATAATAATCCCGAAGGGTATAAAGATGAAGGCTCTTAAATAAGGGCTGTTTTTCAGGGTTATCCACAAGGCAAAGGCATTGAATGTCAGTGCCATGGATAGGCAATAATTCAAAAAACCGAACTGGAAAGGGAAACCATAGATAAAAGGCAGCGCAAAAGCAGCGGTAGGCGGAATTTTACCATGCACGGCTTTTGCAACCGCTAACAATCCCGCTGCGGTTACCATAACCATGATGATAACGCCGATTTTCAACCCCAATTCTAGCCCAAATAAATGGGCAAGCGGGATAATAAAAAGGTCAAAACCAAGATTGCCGACTAGATGCCAATCGAAACTATACCACTGATGCAGCCATGGCGATTGGTGAATACCCAGTTCAACCCGATATCGCCCAAGATGGCCGGGGGCATCCGTAATCGGAGGCAATTCCGGCCATAACAAAGGCACAGCAGAAAGCAGGATCAGACCCAAAATATAAAAAGGATTCTGCCACCAGTCGCTGTTTTTAAATGAAGATCGGGATGCAGGTCGAAAAGAAAACATTGCCGCGCTTATCCTTTTTCCTGTTCCGATGTGCAAGATGATTTGCTTTTTTTGTATAAAAAATGCTTAGGGTAAAAAGAGTGAGGACAGAATAAAATTAAAAAAACGATAATCTCTCTTTTGAACTTTGACCTTAACGCCTAAAAGGCTCCTCTATTCAATTCAGGCTAACCCCTCGCGATTAGGACGCGCTCTTTAATGCATGATGATACCGTGAACCAACCGATATCTTCTCTTTCTGCGGAAATAAACCAGAAGAATAAAAATTTTATGCCGATGTTATCGGTGGTTATTCCCACCTATAACGAAAAGGGGAATATCGCTGCTTTAGTCGAGGCTGTCAGAGATGCCTTAGGGGATATCCCGTGGGAAATGATTGTTGTTGACGATGATAGTCCTGATAAAACCTATGAATTAGCCTTTCAGTTAGCCCATAAAGAACCTCGTCTTCATTGTATCAGAAGAGTCGGTCGTCGCGGTTTGTCTTCGGCTGTCGTGGAAGGCGCTTTGGCCTCCAATGGTGATTTTATCGCGGTGATGGATGCCGATTTTCAGCATGACGAGAAAATGCTGAAATCCATGTATGAAAAGATGATCGCTAAAAAAGCTGATCTGGTTGTCGGAACGCGTTATGCGGGTGATGGCGGTGTCGGAAATTGGGACGAAACCCGACGGCAAATGAGTGATTTTGCAACAAGGGTTAGTCGTATTCTGATCGGTAACAAGACATCTGACCCGATGAGTGGCTTTTTTATGCTGCGCCGTGAGGTTGTTGAGGCATCAGTTTATGATTTATCGCAACAGGGTTATAAAATTCTGTTGGATATTATCAGTTCGGCTCCAATGCCTTTGCATATTGAAGAGGTTTCTTACGTCTTCAGAAATCGGCGTGAAGGCGAAAGCAAGATCAGCTTGCAGGTCATGGCTGAATTCCTGTTTCAGATCATTGAGAAAATGTCTCATGGTTTGATTCCGGGGCGTTTTGTTCTTTTTAGTGCTGTCGGTGCGCTTGGTCTTTGTGTCCATCTAGGGATTTTGTTTTTACTGAAATCTTATCACGTCGCTTTTTTGCCAGCGCAAACGGCAGCTATCGGCTGTGCGATGCTGTTTAACTTCTTTGTTAATAATGAGCTGACCTATCGTGACCGGAAATTAAAAGGTTGGGCTTTTATTCCGGGGTTAATTCTCTTCTGCCTGATTTGCAGCATTGGTGCTTTAGCCAATATCGGAGTTGCTGAGCTCGCTATTCATCAGACATCCAGTTGGTCTTTAGCGGGCTTGGCAGGGGCATTGATTGGGGCTGCTTTCAATTTTGGGGCTGCAAGCAAATTGATCTGGGAAAGAGTCAAAAAGCCAAAAAGAAAATAGCGAATTTTATTGGGAATCAGTTTTATTAAAAAATAGAACTGCTTTTAAAGCTGAAAATTGCAGTATAGGCGATATATTCAGCATGGTTCTAGGGTGTCTTTTATATGCCTATACTTGCAGAACACGTTCTTTTTATTGATGCCGAAGCCATGATTATCGACAAACCGGCAGGTTTGCCGGTGACTTCGGTTCGCGATGGTTCTCTCAGCCTTGAAAATTATCTGGCTTCACTCTGTTTCGGCTTCAAACGTTGGCCAAGTATTGTCCATCGTTTGGATCGAGACACGTCAGGATGCTTATTGCTGGCGCGTAATCCTAAAATGCACCGTCGTTTAAGTGAGGCCTTTAGCCAAGGTCAGGTGAAAAAATGCTACTGGGCAATTCTGGAGGGCGTGCCAGAGAAGAATGAAGGCATTATAGACCTGCCTTTGTTGAAGATATCTTCGCCTAAAAGTGGCTGGCGGATTGTAGCAGATGATAAAGGCAAAAGAGCCGTTACCCATTGGGAAATATTGGCCAAAAATAAAGGGCGCAGCTTGGTCGCCTTTCGCCCTGAAACCGGACGGACCCATCAATTAAGAGTTCATGCCGCAACAGGGCTAGGTTTACCTATTGTCGGCGACCCATTTTATGGCCGTCATCAAGACGAAAATATTTCGCGAATGATGCTTCATGCGCATTCCTTAGAAATTGCACGTCTGGAGAAAAATCCAATTGCAGCCGAAGCTCCTTTACCCAAGGCATTTACAGATCTAGGGTTTTAGTTGCCGTAACATCAGAAGGCAGATTTTTTGGCGATTATCATTTCAAGATATCTCCACCGCGGCGGCGACATGGTCATAATCTGACAATGGCTTTTGCTATCATTTCCTTCGATCAGTTGATCGAGCATGGTCTGTGCCTCCTGATAAAAAGAGACAAAAATTTGACGATTATTTAGTTGTCCTCTGCGGCCTGTTATTCGGTTTATCCTGTTATTCGGTTTATCCTGTTTCGCAGGATATTTGCTTTCTAAAATTCTGGCCGACGCCGTGCCGATTTGACCATAGAACGCTTGCTTTTGCCGTCTAAACGTCGTTGCTTACTGGCATATGTGGCTTTGGTCGGTTTTCGTTTTTTGGGAATAAAAGTAGCTGAGCGGATTAGCTCGATGAGGCGTTCAAAAGCATCCTGCCGATTTAAAGGCTGATCCCTGAAACGTTGCGCCTGAATTACAAGAATACCTTTGTTGTTAATTCTTGATGCCGCTATTTCCCGTAAGCGGGTTATGACAAGTCCGGGTAAGCCAGAAATAGCTATATCAAAACGCAATTCTACAGCCGAAGAGACTTTATTCACATTTTGGCCACCGGGGCCTGAGGCTCTTATAAAATATTCTTTTATAGAATCTGAATCGATACTTATTCTTTGAGTAATAAAATACTTAGACATTGAATATAAATTCTAAAAAAATGGGATTTTTCTTTCTTATTGCGTAGATATTTTTTTCTAGGAGGGTATCTGTGGATTGAGGGATAGAAAAAATCCCGTTACTCTACTTTCCCATGTTTTCTTTCTCGATCAATACCGGCAGCAAAAAAACGCTGTATAGCGATTTGTTGACTACCCTTAAAGAGTTACTTTCCGAAGAGGGTGACCCGATCGCTAATATGGCCAATACGGCTGCTTTGATATGGACATATATGCCTGATCTAAATTGGGTCGGTTTTTATCGGGCTATCCGAAGCTATCTGATTTTGGGGCCTTTCCAAGGGAAGGTTGCCTGCGTCAAGATACCTTATGGTCAGGGCGTCTGTGGCACGGCTGCTGCGACTGGAAGGGTACAATGCGTGCGGGATGTTCACACATATCCCAATCACATTTCCTGCGATCCTAGTGCTGCATCTGAATTGGTTATCCCTATAAGAGGACGTCAAAACCAGATTTTGGCGGTTATTGATCTTGAAAGTCCGACAATGGGGCGTTTCGATGCTGAAGATGTCGAGGGTTGCGCTCGCCTGATGGAAGTTTTGGGACGGTTTCTTGGGTAAAATACTGGCTGTGGAGAATATGAATGGCAAATATTGCTTATTCGATAAAAGAGATATCCCTTGCTGACTGCTTACCTATTCGTCAGGCTTATCTTTGGCCAAGCCTAACACAAGAAGAATGTGTTACCGACGGGGATAAAAATGCCACGCATTTTGGTGTTTTTGTCGAGGATAAATTGTCTGGTTGTGCTTCTTTTCATCATCTGGAAGGGCATAAAAAACGGATCCGGCGTGTAGCTGTTTCTCCTGAATATCGGGGACAGGGATTAGGGACTGCGCTTTTAAAACATGCAATAGAAAAATTGATTACACCCGATTTGACCGAAATATGGTTGAATGCCAGATTGCCTGCCCAAAATTTCTATCGCCGCCTCGGTTTTGAAACAATGGGTAAGACTTTCTTTGAAAGAGATGTCCAAGAAATAAGAATGGTGAAAAAATATCCGGTTGAATAATCAAAAATTCTGAAATTATTTTCTGATTTTAGCCGTTACGACTTCTTCTGTTTGCTCTATAAAGAGATAAAAACAGGTTATGTTATGAAAATCCCTTTACCTATAAAACGCTCTATCTGGACGGCTTTGATCCTAGGGGGATTTACTTGCCCTTTATATGCCCAACTCGGCTATTCCGGTAATTTTTCTGGTGATCCTGTTGTCAGATCAGTAGAAAGAGGCTCCCCCTATGTGATCCCACCTCCCAACAGCGATGCTCAAAGATCGGGTGTGTACCAAGATGGTAATGGCGGGCGTCGTTATGCTAATCCCGCTGGACAGAGATCCTTCCGTCAAGGGGATAAATTACCTTCTGAATGGCGATCCTATGGTCAAAGACTGCCTGACTGGGCTTATTATGGATTACCGGCTCCGGGGAATAATCAACAATGGGTGCGCTTTTATCAGGATATTTTTCTGATTGATGGTGTCGGGACTATTCTAGCCGTGGCAGGTCAAAATAATGGGCCAGCGGCTTATTATGACGGCTATTATGGGAATAATGGCTATGTTGGTGGGAATTATTACGCCCCCCCTGTAGGCTATGATGACTATTACAATTATGGCGGTGCTTATCAGCCTGCACCACCGCCGCCGCCACCACCCTCGGCTTCGATCCGAAAACGCCAATATAAACAGCCTGAAGGCGCTGCGGTTTCTCCTGTAACCGAAGATGATGCCAATGGTTGGCGTTCTGATCCACCGCGACAAGGTGGCGTAAGTTATGATGAACGGGAAGAATATACGCCACGCTAGAACAGGATTTAAAGGCTGGCCATTCTGATAATATTTTAAAAATTTTGGAGTGGTTACAGACTTTCTGTAGACAATAATTTTCATTACTTCGATTGTAGATCGATAAGATTGGGGGCTGTTTCTTGCTCCCTACTTGTTTTATATCGAAAGAAAAATATCTTTTGGCTAGAATGTTTTAGAGAAATTCCAAGGTATTCTAGGGCTATTTTTTAAGTAAGTTAATTTAAAGGCTTCCTGCCTCTGGCAAACAGCCGTGAATAGAAAAAGGACCATGTCCGGATGTCGATTGAAGTCAAAATGCCAGCGCTTTCGCCTACAATGACAGAAGGCACCCTTGCGAAATGGCTGGTAAAAGAAGGGGATGCTGTTAAGGCGGGCGATATTCTGGCCGAAATCGAAACCGATAAAGCGATTATGGAATTTGAAACGGTCGATGCGGGCATTATCGCCAAAATTCTAGTGCCGGAAGGTAGTGAAAATATTGCGGTAGGTCAGGTGATTGCTGTCATGGCCGAAGCTGGCGAAGATGTTTCGCAAGTCGCCGCTTCTGCTTCATCCCAGATATCAAAACCTTCTA
>NZ_JAIWON010000066.1 GCF_020216885.1 Zymomonas sp.
AAAAAGCTGATATCACAAAGGATGTCGCGCAGAAAGAGACGGCGGATAGTGAGACGATATCCATCGATGCCTCTCTCGATAAAGCAATCAGCAACGCAGGTTACGGCAATAAAATAGATAATATGACGGCTTCCTATCAAGAAAAAGCAGGGCGGATAAAAGCCAGTCCTTTGGCCAAGCGCTTGGCTAAGAAAAACCATGTTGACCTGAAACAGGTAAACGGTAGTGGTCCCCATGGCCGAATTATCAAAGCTGATATTGAAGCCTTTGTTGTTCAGGCCAATCAAGCCTCTTCTAATCAGTCAGTCTCCACACCGGAAGTTTCCAGTAAAATAACGCATGATACCCCCCATAACAGTATCAAGCTTAGCAATATGCGGCGCGTTATTGCTCGCCGTCTGACCGAATCCAAACAAAATATTCCTCATATCTATTTGACAGTTGATGTTCAGATGGATGCTCTTTTGAAGCTCCGCTCTGAACTCAATGAATCCTTGACTGTTCAGAATATTAAAATTTCAGTCAATGACATGCTGATTAAAGCACAGGCTTTAGCCTTAAAAGCGACGCCCAACGTCAATGTTGCTTTTGATGGCGATCAGATGCTGCAATTCTCACAGGCTGATATCTCTGTCGCCGTCTCTGTTGAAGGTGGGCTGATTACGCCTATCTTGAAACAAGCTGATACCAAAAGTTTGTCTGCGCTTTCTGTAGAAATGAAAGAGCTTATTGCTCGCGCAAGGGAAGGGCGCTTGCAACCTCAGGAATATCAGGGCGGAACGTCCAGTATTTCTAATATGGGAATGTTTGGTATCAAACAATTTAATGCTGTCATCAACCCGCCACAGGCCTCTATCTTAGCGATTGGAAGCGGTGAAAGACGGCCTTGGGTGATTGATGATGCGATTACCATTGCTACCGTTGCAACTATCACCGGTAGTTTTGATCATCGTGTTATTGATGGTGCCGATGCGGCTGCCTTTATGTCGGCCTTCAAGCATTTGGTTGAAAAACCATTAGGGATTTTAGCGCAATGAGTAATCAGGTCACGAAATCGGATAATTCAGAACCCTTAGCACCCGCTGGAGAACCCGCTATTCGCGTTATTGCTATGCCAGCAAATACGAATGCCGATGGCCGCATGTTTGGTGGTTGGCTTATGGGTATGTTGGATCAAGCAGCCGGCTTAGTTGCTGCGCGCCATGCTTTAGCTCGGGTTGTGACCGTCGCAGCCGATTCTATCACTTTCCATGCGCCGGTTCAGGTCGGTGATGAATTATCGCTTTATGCTCGATTGGTGAAAGTTGGCCGGACTTCAATGAAAATTGAAGTCGAAGGCTGGCGGCGTGTCCGGCATGAGCTGGAAACCATAAAAGCTATTTCTGGCTTGTTTACTTTTGTTGCCATTGATGAGGATCGTCGCCCTTGTCAGGTGCCTCCGATGAATGAAACGCGGTTGTTATCCGATAAAGCTGATAAATAGCCTCCGAAAAACAGCAGTAATTACAAAGAAAAGAGAACTTAACTCATGGCTGATCATTTTGATCTGATTGTTTTGGGCGGGGGTCCAGGAGGGTATGTTGCGGCTATTCGGGCGGCTCAGCTAAAACTAAAAGTCGCTTTGGTTGAACGCGTTCATCTAGGTGGCATTTGCTTGAACTGGGGCTGTATCCCAACCAAATCACTTTTGCGTTCTGCTGAAGTTTATCATGAGATGCAAAATGCCGAAGCCTATGGTCTAACCTCTTTCAAACCTGACTTTGATCTCGATAAAATTATTGCACGTTCTCGCGAAGTAGCCGCCCGTTTGGCTTCCGGCGTCAAAACGTTACTGCGCAAAAATAAGGTCGAAGTCATCAGTGGTGTCGGTCAACTGACGGGCAATCAGCAAATGCTGGTAAAAACGACTGAAGGCGAAGAAAAAATCCTTGAAGCCAAAGATATTATTATCGCAACCGGAGCAAGGGCTAGACAGCTTCCCAATGTTCATTCTGATGGTAAACATATATGGACTTACCATCATGCTTTAAAACCGCCTGCCATGCCGAAAAAATTGCTGGTAATCGGTTCGGGGGCTATCGGTATCGAATTCGCCAGCTTCTATGCTGATTTTGGGGCTGAAGTGAGCATTGTTGAACATGCACCCCAAATTCTGCCAATGGAAGACGCCGAGGTCAGCGCTTACGTCGCCAAAGCCTTTAAAAAACGCGGTATCCGTATTTTAACACAATCAGCTTTACAGAATTTAACGCCAGACGATGAAGGTGTAACGGCTGAAATCGCCGGAGCTGATGGTACGGTTACGAAAGAACGTTTTTCTCATGCTATTGTCGCCATTGGTGTAGTGGCTAATGTTGAAAATATCGGTCTTGATAAACTGGGAATCAAACTTGATCGCGGCTTTATCGCCGTCGATGGCTTTGGTCGCACCAATGTTGATCATGTCTGGGCAATCGGAGATGTCGCTGGAGCACCTTGCCTCGCGCATAAAGCTAGCCATCAAGGAGTCATTGCAGCCGAGGCCATTGCTGGATGTGACCATGTGCATCCTTTAAATACCCAAAATATTCCGGGCTGCACCTATGCAAGGCCACAAGTTGCTAGTGTGGGTCTCACTGAAGAAAAAGCGCGGCAACAGGGCTATAATGTCAAAATAGGTAATTTCCCCTTTATCGCTAACGGGAAAGCTATTGCTCAAGGGGCAACTGATGGCTTTGTTAAAACCGTTTTTGATGCCGACAGTGGGGCCCTTTTAGGCGCGCATATGGTTGGGGCTGAAGTAACTGAAATGATTCAGGGCTATACCGTCGCCAGAACGCTGGAAACGACAGAAGCCGAAATTATGGAAACGATCTTTCCTCATCCGACGATTTCGGAAGCCATGCATGAAAGTGTGCTAGCCGCCTACGGGCGCGCACTTCATTTTTAAGGGGAGGGGTGTTGCCTTTTTTTCTGAGTGGTTGGCGTTGGGTTGCCATTGTCTTTTTTTGTATCATCGCCTTTCTGATCGGTTTTCTGACCGCCTGCGAGGCGCCTGGTGCTTTTGACCTGACTCTACTTCATTTAATCGGTGGCTTTGCTTCTCGTCATCATTGGGTGGCCTGTATCGCCCGTATCGGTAGCTTTGCCGGTAATGTTTCTGTCCGTGTCAGCTGTATTCTTGTCGCAGTTATAACAATGATAGCCCTTAAGGATAAATTAGGGGCTATTTTTGCTATCTTGGCACCCTTGGGTGGTTGGGCTTTTTTTTCGCTTTTGAAATTAGTTATTAACCGCCCCAGACCCTTGATCTTTTTTCATTTGGATCATGTGGATGGCGCTAGCTTCCCAAGCGGTCACAGCACTAATGCCATGATCGTTTACCCGATGCTTGCCTTATTAATTAGACGTCATGGTGGCCGCCTCGGTTGGCTTTATGCGTCTATTATGTTGGCGCTTTTTGTCGGTTTGTCCCGTGTTGCGCTGGCTGTCCATTGGCCTAGCGATGTTATGGCTGGATGGGTGGCCGGAAGCGCATGGCTTCTTGTCTGCTATGAAATCTGCGAACAATGGGGGCTACGCCATTCAGATCCGTTATCTGTTAAGATGAGGGATGAAGAGGATGAGGATGTAAACGCCCATTTAAAACGTCACGAAACCGTGTCTTGATAACAGAATAAGCGGAAGAAAATGGGTATTCATAAAATTGCCCTAGCATGACAGAATAAAATTCTTTATATCCTACCGTGGAAACACTGCATGAAAGATCGATTCCGATCAGTGTAAGGTTTCCATTTCGTAAAATGGCGTAATTTTGTTAGCGGAAAGATGCTTTCCGTTGACCCTTGCCGTTATCGTCGCTATAGCGCCCGTCTACATCTCCTGTTGACGGTGAATCTTTGGCGTCAGACGGGTGCGCTTGAACATTGCCATATATGCGCGTCTTCCTTTTAAAGAATTCACGCAGGTGAGCTTAGTCATTTTTGCTCGGTGCTATTTTCATAATTTAATTATGGTCAGGCGCATTTTGTATATTTGGTAAAGTAACTCTTGAGGTGAAGGGCTTCATGCCGACGATCAATCAATTGGTCCGTAAGGGCCGTCAGTTACAGAAGGAACGCTCTAAAGTTCCTGCTATGGAGGCAAACCCGCAGAAGCGGGGTGTTTGCACCCGTGTTTATACCACGACCCCGAAAAAGCCGAACTCGGCTCTTCGTAAAGTGGCAAAAGTGCGTTTGACCAATCAGCGCGAAGTCATCAGTTACATCCCCGGTGAAGGTCATAACCTTCAGGAGCATTCGGTTGTGCTTATCCGTGGTGGTCGTGTTCGCGATCTTCCAGGTGTGCGTTACCATGTTCTGCGCGGCGTTCTCGATACCCAGGGTGTCAAAGATCGCAAGCAGAGCCGTTCCAAATATGGCGCCAAACGGCCCAAGTAAGAAGGTTGAACTGATATGGCACGTCGTCGTCGCCCGGAAAAACGTGAAATTTTGCCAGATCCTAAATACGGGGATGTGGTTCTTTCGAAATTTATGAATTCTGTGATGCTTGACGGTAAAAAATCCGTTGCAGAACGTATTCTTTATTCGGCTCTGGATTCTATCGAAGCACGCGTAAAACGCGTTCCCTTGGAAGTATTCCATGAAGCCTTGGACAATGTAAAACCAGGGATCGAAGTCCGCAGCCGTCGTGTTGGTGGTGCTACTTATCAGGTTCCGGTTGAAGTCCGCCCCGACCGTGCACAGGCATTGGCCATCCGTTGGTTGATCGCTGCTTCCCGTGCTCGTTCAGAACATAGCATGTCTGCTCGCCTTTCTGGCGAGTTGCTGGATGCTGCTAACAACCGCGGTAATGCTGTCAAGAAGCGTGAAGATACGCATCGCATGGCTGAAGCAAACCGTGCATTCTCGCATTATCGCTGGTAACGGCTTTACCCTATACCGGACAGTTTGTACTCTGTCCGGTCACGGAGACTAAGGATCTATGGCCCGCAAATATCCGCTCGATAAATATCGTAATATCGGTATTATGGCTCATATTGATGCCGGTAAAACGACCACAACCGAGCGTATTCTTTTCTATACCGGTAAGTCCTACAAGATCGGCGAAGTCCATGAAGGCACGGCGACCATGGATTGGATGGAGCAGGAACAGGAGCGCGGGATTACGATCACGTCTGCTGCAACTACCTGCTTTTGGAACGACCATCGAATCAATATCATTGATACGCCAGGGCATGTTGACTTTACCATTGAAGTTGAACGTTCTCTTCGCGTTTTAGACGGTGCAGTTGCCTGTTTCGATGGCGTGGCTGGTGTTGAGCCGCAGTCAGAAACAGTTTGGCGTCAGGCTGAAAAATATCACGTTCCACGTATGTGCTTCGTGAATAAACTTGACCGTACTGGTGCGAACTTCCTCCGCTGCGTTGACATGATTCGTGATCGCCTCGGCGCTCGTCCGCTGGTGCTCTACTTGCCGATCGGCCTTGAAGGTGATTTCAAGGGCTTGGTCGACCTGGTTGAAAATCGCGCTATCATTTGGCTTGAAGAAAGCCTGGGTGCAAAATTCGAATATCAGGAAATTCCCGAAGAGTATAAAGCCGACGCAGAAGCTGCGCGCGCTGAAATGATCGAAATGGCAGTTGAGCAAGATGATGCTGCTATGGAAGCCTATCTCGAAGGAACCGAACCAGACGTTGCCACGCTTAAAAAACTGATCCGTAAGGGTACGTTGGCACAGGACTTTGTTCCTGTTCTGTGTGGTTCTGCTTTCAAGAACAAAGGTGTTCAGCCTCTCTTGGATGCAGTCGTTGATTTCTTGCCGAGCCCGTTGGATATTCCTCCGGTCGAAGGCGTGAAAATGGATGGCGAAACGAAAGATAGTCGTAAGCCCTCTGACGACGAACCTTTCTCTGCGCTTGCATTTAAAATCATGAACGATCCTTTTGTGGGTTCGTTGACTTTTGCTCGTATTTATTCCGGTAAACTGACCAAGGGTACCGTTTTGAATTCAGTGAAAGATAAGCGCGAAAAAGTTGGTCGTATGCTTTTGATGCATGCCAACAGCCGTGAAGATCTCGAAGAGGCTTATGCTGGCGATATCGTCGCTCTGGTTGGTATGAAAGAAACCACGACTGGTGATACGCTTTGTGCTCCGAACGCACCGATCATTCTGGAACGGATGGAATTTCCGGAACCTGTGATCGAAGTCGCCGTGGAACCGAAGACGAAGGCCGATCAGGAAAAAATGGGTCTGGCACTCAACCGCTTGGCGGCTGAAGATCCTTCTTTCCGCGTTTCTTCCGATTTTGAATCAGGCCAGACGATCATTAAGGGAATGGGTGAACTTCACCTTGATATTCTTGTTGATCGTATGAAGCGCGAATTCAAGGTGGAAGCCAATGTCGGCGCCCCGCAGGTCGCTTATCGCGAATCACTCGCCCGTCCGGTCGAAGTTGATTATACGCATAAGAAACAGTCCGGTGGTTCTGGTCAGTTCGGTCGCGTAAAAGTCAACCTTGTTCCGAGTGAACGAGGCGCTGGTATCCAGTTCTTCGATGAAATCAAGGGTGGTAATATTCCTCGTGAATATATCCCTTCCGTCGAAAAAGGTATGCGTGAAACCGCAGAAACAGGTTCTTTAATCGGCTTCCCGATTATCGACTTTGAAATCCATTTAACTGATGGTGCGTATCACGATGTCGATTCTTCGGCTCTTGCCTTTGAAATTGCTGGCCGAGGTGCTATGCGTGAAGCCGCTCAGAAGGCGGGAATCAAGCTCCTTGAACCAGTAATGCGGGTTGAGGTAATCACGCCGGAGGATTATCTCGGTGACGTGATCGGTGATATGAATTCGCGGCGCGGCCAGATTCAAGGCACCGATACACGCGGTAATGCCCAGGTCGTCGAAGCAATGGTGCCGCTGGCTAACATGTTCGGCTATGTGAACCAGCTCCGTTCCTTCACCCAGGGACGCGCCCAGTATTCGATGCAATTTTCGCATTATGACGAAGTCCCGGCTAACGTCGCGGATGAGTTAAAATCGAAGATGGCTTAATTAAATACTGGCATAAACCGAAAAATGTCGTTATGAGCGCGCCGGAGAAGCGCGGCGCGCTCAATACAATAGTGATAAAAGCGGTAACAAAAAGAGGTAACTAATGGCGAAAGCTAAGTTTGAGCGGAATAAGCCGCATTGTAATATCGGTACCATTGGTCACGTCGATCATGGTAAAACTACCCTGACTGCAGCTATTACCAAAGTTTTGGCTGAAGCTGGTGGCGGCAACACCTTTGTTGACTATGCCAACATCGATAAAGCTCCGGAAGAACGTGAACGCGGTATCACGATTTCAACGTCTCACGTTGAATACGAAACCGAAACTCGGCATTATGCCCACGTCGATTGCCCGGGTCATGCCGATTATGTGAAGAACATGATCACCGGTGCTGCTCAGATGGACGGCGCAATCTTGGTTGTGTCCGCTGCTGACGGTCCTATGCCTCAGACTCGTGAGCACATCCTGCTCGCTCGTCAGGTCGGTGTTCCTGCCCTTGTCGTTTTCATGAACAAGGTCGATCAGGTCGATGATCCAGAACTTCTGGAACTCGTCGAAATGGAAATCCGCGAACTTCTTTCCAGCTACGACTTCCCGGGTGACGATATTCCTATCGTTAAGGGTTCTGCTCTGGCTGCTCTGGAAGACAAAAATCCGGAAATCGGCAAAGAAGCCATCCTTTCTTTGATGGCAGCTGTTGATGAATACATTCCGCAGCCGGAACGTCCTTTGGACAAAAGCTTCCTGATGCCGATCGAAGATGTTTTCTCCATCTCTGGTCGTGGTACGGTTGTTACCGGTCGTGTTGAAACCGGTGTCGTCAAGGTCGGTGAAGAAGTCGAAATCGTCGGTCTTCGTGACACCAAAAAGACCACCGTTACGGGCGTTGAAATGTTCCGTAAGCTGCTCGATCAGGGTGAAGCTGGCGATAACATCGGTGCTCTGCTTCGTGGTACGGCTCGTACCGAAGTTGAACGTGGTCAGGTTTTGGCTAAACCGGGTTCCATTACGCCGCATACCGAATTCAAGGCAGAAGTTTATGTTCTGTCGAAAGATGAAGGTGGCCGTCACACCCCGTTCTTCGCGAACTATCGTCCGCAGTTCTATTTCCGCACCACCGACGTTACGGGCGAAATCACTTTGCCTGAAGATGTCGAAATGGTTATGCCAGGCGACAACATTGCGTTTGGTGTGAAATTGATTGCTCCGATCGCTATGGATCCGGGTCTTCGCTTCGCTATTCGCGAAGGTGGCCGTACCGTTGGCGCTGGTGTTGTCAGCTCCATCATTAAATAATTTCGTTAGCTAACCGGCATCCTGCCGGTTAGCTCTCATTTTTTAGGTGGGCGCCAAAAGACAATTTGTCTTAGGCGCCTCCTCGTTCTTTGAAATGGTTAGGGATATGGATACGCAGAATATTCGCATTCGCCTCAAGGCGTTTGATCATCGTGTTTTAGATCAGGCTACAGGAGATATCGCCGACACAGCTCGTCGGACTGGTGCTCTTATTCGCGGACCGATTCCCTTGCCGACGCGCATCGAGAAGTTCACGGTCAACCGTGGTCCACATATCGATAAAAAGTCGCGTGAACAGTTTGAAGTGCGTACCTATAAGCGCCTTCTGGATATCGTTCAGCCAACCCCCCAGACTGTTGATGCTTTAATGAAGCTTGACCTCGCGGCAGGTGTTGAAGTTGAAATCAAATTAGCTTAATAAAGCGTTTGAGCCGGATACTAAGATAACCGGTTTTCCTCCCATTTCTGCGATGGTGATATTTTTTCTCTTTCTTTGAAAGGGAAGGGTAGATTTCTTGAGCGAAATACGATATTCACCATTGTAGACAAGCAGGGATACCGACCAGTTTTATCTGGTGTCATGCGTCCCCGCCTTATTTACTATGTCTCATAGTATATGGCCCTGGCGGGGGCTTCTATTGTAAAGGGGCCGGCTCCTTCGTCATTCGGACGTAGGAGCTTTTCGTTTATCATGCTCGCCGCTGTCGCGAGCCTCTGAAGGAGTAATGGATCATGCGTACTGGCGTGATCGCCAAGAAGGTCGGAATGACGCGTCTGTTTCAGGAAGATGGTCGGCATGTGCCGGTAACCGTCCTGAAACTCGAAGATGTGCAGGTCGTGGCCGTCAAAAATAAAGATCAGGATGGATACGTTGCTGTTCAGCTTGGTGCAGGTTCTGCAAAAGCTAAAAACGTTACCAAGCCTGTACGGGGTCATTTTGCCAAAGCCGAAGTCGAGCTGAAGGCAAAATTGGTTGAATTCCCCGTTTCCGAAGACGCCGTTCTCGAAGTCGGAACATCAATTTCAGCTGATCATTTTATTGCTGGTCAGTTGGTCGATATTTCTGGCCAGACCCAGGGTAAAGGCTTTGCCGGTGCTATGAAGCGCTGGGGCTTTGGTGGTTTGCGTGCCACCCATGGTGTGTCCTTATCTCACCGTTCCCATGGTTCTACCGGTAATCGTCAGGATCCGGGTCGCGTTTTCAAAAACAAGAAAATGGCTGGCCATATGGGTGCCCGCCAGCGGACTCAGCAGAATTTGGAAGTTATTTCTACCGATGCTGAACGCGATCTGATTTTTGTTCGTGGTTCTGTCCCCGGTTCAAAGGGTGCATGGTTGATTATTCGTGATGCTGTTAAAGTAGCACGTCCAGCCGACGCTCCTTATCCGGCCGCCATTAAAGCCGCGAATGGCAACGAGGCTCCGGCTGCGCCGGTGGCCGCAGAAGGTCAGGAGGGCTGATCATGAAGGTTGAAGTTCAGTCCCTCGATGCATCTAAGAAGGGTAGCATCGAGCTTAACGATGCCGTATTCGGTGTCGAACCGCGTGCTGATATTTTGCATCGTGTCGTAACATGGCAGTTGGAAAAACGCCGTGCGCCGACCCGCGCTACGCGTGAACGTTCTGACGTTGCACGTTCCGGTAAAAAATTCGGCCGTCAAAAAGGTGGTGGTACCGCCCGTCATGGTGATCGTCGCTCACCTATCTTTATCGGTGGTGGTAAAGCTCATGGTGCAAGAGCGCGCGTTTTCAATCCTTCTTTAAACAAGAAGGTTCGCGCCCTTGGTCTTCGTATGGCTCTGTCTTCCAAAGCAAAAACGGGCACTTTAGTTGTCATCGAAGCTTTGGATGTTGAAGTAAAGACCAAGCTCTTAGCCGCACAGATTCAGTCTTTAGGCTTTGGTCCAAAGGTTCTGGTTGTTGATGGCGATACGGTCAATGAAAACTTTGCTCGTGCCTCAAGCAACCTTGTCGGTCTCGATGTGTTGCCGGCCGTAGGTGCCAATGTCTACGACATTCTGAAACATGACACGCTGGTGCTGACTCGCGCCGCTGTTGAAAAGCTGGAGGCTCGTCTCAATGGCTAAAAGTCAGGATGGGGTGGCAATCCGCCACTATGATGTTGTGCTCGGTCCGCACATCACTGAAAAATCGACTATGGTCTCTGAATTTAACGCGGTGGTCTTCAAAGTAGCCGCTGATGCGACCAAACCTGCGATTAAAGAAGCTGTTGAAGCTTTGTTTGGGGTTTCCGTCAAATCGGTGAATACTGTTATCACCAAAGGCAAGACCAAAAAGTGGAAAGGCCGCCCTTATCGGCGGTCAGACGTCAAAAAGGCGATCGTGACTCTGGCTGAAGGTCAGTCAATCGATGTGACGACAGGGGTCTAGGACGATGGCTCTTAAGCATTATAATCCGACCAGCCCGGCCCGCCGTGGCCTTATCCTGGTCGACCGCTCGTCTTTGTGGAAAGGTAGCCCGGTTAAAGCCCTCACTGAAGGGAAGAATAAAACCGGTGGCCGGAACAACAAAGGTCACAGAACTTCACGCGGTATCGGTGGTGGTCACAAGCAGAAATACCGGCTTGTCGACTTCAAACGTCGTAAATGGGATATGCCAGCTACGGTTCAGCGGATTGAATATGATCCCAACCGTTCAGCTTTTATTGCCCTGGTTGAATATGAAGATAAAACCTTATCTTATATTCTTGCCCCGCAGCGTTTAGGTGTTGGTGATTCCATTGTTGCTTCTCGCAAAGCCGATGTGAAACCCGGCAATGCCATGGAAATCGGCCAAGCTCCGCTTGGTACCATTGTGCACAACATCGAACTTAAACCCAGCAAGGGTGGCCAGCTCGCTCGCGCAGCCGGTGCTTATGCTCAGATCGTTGGTCGTGACAAAGGCATGGTAATGATTCGCCTGAATTCAGGTGAACAGCGCTACATCCGTTCTGATTGCATGGTTACAGTTGGTGCCGTATCCAACTCTGACAATGCCAACCAGAATTTTGCCAAAGCCGGCCGTAATCGTTGGCTTGGTCGCCGCCCGTTAACCCGTGGTGTTGCAAAGAACCCTGTCGATCATCCGCATGGTGGTGGTGAAGGCCGCACATCTGGTGGTCGTCATCCGGTAACGCCTTGGGGTAAACCGACCAAGGGTGCTCGCACCCGTTCGAATAAGGCGACGGACAAGTTCATTATCCGTTCGCGTCACGCGAAGAAGAAGAGGTAAGCATGGCCCGCTCCGTTTGGAAAGGTCCGTTTGTCGAACTGTCTCTGTTGAAAAAAGCAGAGACAGCGCAGGACAGCAGCAACCGGGCTCCCATCAAGACCTGGTCGCGTCGTTCGACGATTCTGCCACAGTTTGTTGGTTTGACTTTCAATGTCTATAATGGCCGCAAATTTGTGCCGGTACTAGTCAATGAAGAAATGGTTGGTCATAAACTGGGTGAATTTGCGCCAACGCGCACTTTCCCTGGCCATGCCGCTGACAAGAAGGGTAAGCGCTAATGTCTAAGCCGCAAGCTCCCCGTCGCGTCGGTGAAAAGGAGGCCTTAGCCGTCGCCACCACCGTTCGCGGTAGCTCTTACAAGCTGAATCTTGTTGCGGGTCTAATCCGTGGGAAGAAAGCTGGTGAAGCCCTGAACATTTTGAGCTTTTCCAAGAAGGCAATGGCAAAAGATGTCCGCAAGGTTCTTGCTTCTGCTATTGCTAACGCCGAGAATAACCACAATCTCGACGTTGACGCTCTGATTGTGAAAGAGGCATCGGTCGGTAAATCGATCGTGATGAAGCGTTTCGCAACCCGTGCTCGCGGTCGTTCGACTCAGATCATCAAGCCATTTTCGCGCATCCGTGTCGTTGTCCGCGAACAGGAAGAGGCTGAATAAGATGGGTCATAAATCTAACCCGATCGGTATGCGGCTGCAGATTAATCGTACATGGGACAGCCGCTGGTTTGCCCAAGGTGGCGATTATGGCCAGCTGTTGCTTGAAGATATCAAGATCCGCAAATTCATCATGAAAACGCTGCCACAGGCAGCGATTTCGAAAGTGGTGATTGAGCGTCCGGCTAAATTATGCCGTATTTCAATTTATGCTGCCCGTCCCGGTGTTATCATCGGTAAAAAAGGCGCAGACATTGAAAAGCTGCGTAAAAAACTGGACTCCATGACTGAAAGTGGCGTTTCTCTGAACATTGTCGAAATCCGTAAACCGGAAATCGATGCTCAGTTGGTCGCCCAGGGCATTGCCGATCAGCTTGAAAGGCGTGTTGCTTTCCGGCGTGCGATGAAGCGTGCTGTTCAGTCTGCTCTGCGTCTTGGTGCTCAGGGTGTCAGAATCACTTGCGGTGGTCGTTTGGGTGGTGCTGAAATTGCCCGGACTGAATGGTATCGTGAAGGCCGTGTGCCGTTGCATACCTTGCGCGCAAATGTCGATTATGCCGAAGCTGAAGCGCATACCGCTTATGGTGTGTGTGGAATCAAGGTCTGGATCTTTAAGGGTGAAATCATGGCTCATGATCCCTTAGCCCAAGATCGGCTGATGGTAGAAGCTCAGACGTCGGGGGTCCGGCCGACGCGATAAGGGGTAATTCCCTTATCAGCGTCGCCTGATCGACCGGATAATCGGTGTCAGAAGGCGAAGTAAAATGCTGCAACCGAAACGAACTAAATTTCGTAAGGCCCACAAGGGTCGTATTCATGGTAATGCACCTGGCGGTGCTACGCTTAATTTCGGTGCGTATGGTCTGAAGGCTATGGAGCCAGATCGGATTACCGCGCGCCAGATCGAAGCTGCTCGTCGTGCTATTACCCGTCATATCCGCCGTCAGGGACGGCTGTGGATCCGCATTTTTCCGGATGTCCCTGTTTCCAGCAAACCTGCTGAAGTCCGCATGGGCTCCGGTAAAGGTTCACCGGAATTCTGGGTCGCCCGTGTGAAACCCGGTCGGATTCTTTTTGAATTAGATGGTGTTCCTGGCCCGATCGCTCGCGTCGCTTTTGAACGCGCCGCAGCGAAATTGCCCATCAAAGTGAAGGTCGTTGCCCGTTTGGGTGAGACCATATATGAAGAGGCCTAAATATGGCGAAGATTGACGATCTCAAAGCAAAGAGTGACGATCAACTTGCCGTCGAGCTGGGTGAAATGAAGCGTGAGCAGTTCAATCTGCGTTTCCAGTCAGCCACTGGCCAGCTGGAAAAACCCGCCCGGGTTCGCGAAGTGCGTCGCACTATTGCTCAGATTAAGACTTTACAGGCCGAGCGTCAGCGCTCGGCAACCAAGTAAGGATTTCTCATCATGCCCAAACGTGTGCTGACGGGAACCGTGGTCTCTGATAAGACCGACAAAACGGTAGTGGTTTTGGTCGAGCGTAAAGTGAAACATCCCCTTTACGGTAAGATCATCCGCTTGTCGAAAAAATATCATGCTCATGACGAGCAAAACGCCTATCATGAAGGCGAAACTGTGCGTATTGAAGAATGCGCGCCGATTTCGAAACTTAAATCATGGCGTGTGCTTGAAAAAGCAGATAAAGCGTCTGCTGCTTAATTATTTAAGCTTGCAGGTATAGAGAGGCTTTCCCGGCTAGTCCGGGTTAAAAAGAAGGGTCTAATTATATGATCCAGATGCAAACGAACCTTGACGTTGCCGACAACAGCGGTGCGAAGAGGGTGCAGTGCATCAAGGTGCTGGGCGGTTCTAAGCGTCGTACCGCGACTGTTGGCGATGTTATCGTTGTATCAGTCAAGGAAGCCGCACCGCGCGGGCGCGTTAAGAAGGGTGACGTCCATCGTGCCGTTATCGTTCGCACTGCCAAAGATATTCACCGCGCCGATGGTTCGGTGATTCGTTTCGACGGTAATGCGGCTGTTCTGATCAATAAAACGAGTGGCGAACCTATTGGTACTCGTATTTTTGGTCCGGTGGTACGTGAGTTACGGGCGCGTAACCATATGAAAATTATTTCACTTGCGCCTGAGGTGTTGTAATGGCAGCTAAAATTAAAAAAGGTGATCGCGTGGTTATCTTGTCCGGCAAGGACAAAGGTAAGCATGGCGAAGTAACCCAGGCTCTGCCACAAGAAGGCAAGGTGGTCGTTTCGGGTATCAATATTATTACCCGTCATCGTAAACCGAGCCAGGCTAACCCCCAGGGCGGGCTGGATCGTATGGAAGCGCCGATTGCTGCCTCCAAGGTTGCAGTCGAAGATCCGAAAACGGGTAAAGCCACCCGGGTCCGTTTTGATGTTCGCGATGGTAAGAAAGTACGCATCGCTGTAAAATCAGGGGAGACGATCAATGGCTAAAGCCTATGTTCCGCGCCTGAAAAAGCAGTATGATGACGAGATCATCAAAGCAATGACCGAAAAATTCGGTTATAAAAATGCTTTTGAAGTCCCGAAACTCACGAAAATCGTCCTGAATATGGGCGTTGGTGAAGCGACGCAGGACAAGAAAAAGGTTGACCAAGCCGCAGCCGAAATGGAGCTGATTGCTGGTCAGAAGCCTGTCGTAACCCGTGCAAAAAAATCCATTGCGCAATTTAAATTGCGTGAAGGTATGCCGATCGGTGTCAAGGTAACGCTCCGTCGTGAACGTATGTTCGAGTTTCTCGATCGTTTTCTGACGATCGCATTGCCTCGCGTACGTGACTTCCGTGGATTGAACCCAAAGTCCTTTGATGGTCGTGGCAACTATGCTACCGGTATCAAAGAACAGCTGATTTTCCCGGAAATTAGCTATGATCAGGTTTCCACCATCCGCGGTATGGATGTCGTTGTTGCCACTACGGCTAAGACGGATGAAGAAGCACGTGAATTGCTTCGTTTGTTCGGCTTTCCGTTCCCGGCTGACACTACACAGAAAAAGGCAGCCTGATTTCATGAATCAGGCAGCTCTTTAAGGAAAGAGAACTTAAGTCATGGCGAAACTGAGTTCGATTAACAAGAACGAAAAGCGCAAAAAAATGGCTAAAGCCTATGCCGGTAAATATTCCCGGTTAAAGGCTGCTGCTAATGACAAGAGCCTTGATGAGACGGATCGTCTTGTTGCACGGCTGAAAATGGCTGAATTGCCACGAAATGCGAATCCAACGCGTGTTCGCAATCGTTGTGCTTTAACTGGCCGCCCGCGCGGTTATTATCGTAAGTTCCAGCTCTGCCGCATCCAGTTGCGTGATCTGGCTAATAAAGGCCTGATTCCAGGCGTCACCAAGTCGAGCTGGTAAGGGGATATATAAAATGGCATTGTCCGATCCTCTGGGTGATTTGCTCACCCGCATTCGCAACGGCCAGCATGCCCGCAAAGATAGCGTGGTATCTCCTGCCTCTAAGTTACGTGTTCGCGTATTAGATGTGCTGGCACGTGAAGGCTATATTCGCGGTTATACTGAAGCCAAGCTTGGCAATCATGACGCACTGCGCATTGAGCTGAAATATTTTGAAGGCCAGCCGGCTATTCATCATCTGGCTCGTGTTTCGAAACCGGGTCGTCGTATCTATTCTGGTTCTCGCGAATTACCGCGTGTCCGTAATGGCCTTGGCATCACGATCGTTTCAACGCCGAAAGGTGTTCTTTCTGATGCAGAAGCCCGCGACCAGAATGTCGGCGGTGAAGTCCTTGCGGAGGTGTTCTGATGAGCCGTATCGGTAAAAAGCCGGTGGCTATCCCGACGGGCGTCACCGCAAATATTGCAGACGGTGTACTTTCAGTAAAAGGCCCCAAAGGCGAGCTTTCTATGCCTTTGTCTTCTGAAGTGACCTATTCACTTGAAGATGGTCAGCTTTCTGTAAAGCCTATCAATGACACGAAGCGCGCCCGTTCTTTCTGGGGTATGCAGCGTACATTGGTACAGAATCTGATCGATGGTGTGACTCAAGGTTATTCTAAAACCCTTCAGATCACGGGTGTCGGTTATCGCGCTGCTTCACAGGGAAAAAACCTGAAACTGCAGCTTGGCTACAGCCACGATATCGATTTTGCTATACCGGAAGGTATCACGATCCAGACGCCGGAACCAACGACTGTCAATATCTCTGGTATTGATAAGCAGAAAGTTGGTCAGGTCGCGGCTGAGATTCGTCGCTGGCGTCGTCCTGAACCTTATAAGGGTAAGGGTATCAAGTATGCCGGTGA
>NZ_JAIWON010000067.1 GCF_020216885.1 Zymomonas sp.
AGGGATAGCTGACCCCGGAGCGGTCATCAGACCGGCGGGAACTGCGTTAAAACTAAGGTCGTTTAACTGCTGTTCGGTCAACCCCTTCCCATGGACAGAAAGCTGTAAAATCGGAACGGTAGACGCACTATAATTCAGGATAAGCGGAGGGTTAATCCCTCGCGGCAAAGATCTTAAAACGGTCTGGGCGCTAGCAGTAATCTGGGCATTGGCCAGACGGATATCCGTCCCCGGCTGAAAGAAAATCTTCACAATACCAAAATTGGCAATCGACATCGCTTCCAGATGGTCGATATTATTGACAACCGTTGTCATCGCCCGCTGGTAAGGCGTATTGATCCGGCTTTGGATGTCATCAGGGGACATCCCCTGAAACTGCCAAATAACAGCCACAATCGGAATTTTAATATCGGGAAAAATATCGGTCGGTGTTTTAAAGGCGGATAAAATCCCCACAATAAAAATCATCACCGCCATAACAATAAAAGTATAAGGGCGACGGAGAGCAATGCGTACCAGCGCGAGCATAAGCGGTGTTCCAGATCGTTGATACGGATGTCTGTTTGATTTGCTTTTCTAAAAATCAAACAGGAGCAAAAAATAACGCGTCGTTGTAATTGTTTTACAGCCTATTTATGTCTGATATGCAACGTTAAATTTCCAATTTTAAATGTTAAATTTTTTTAGATCATGCCCAGTCGAATATCATAACTGGCATTTTCTATTTAGCCCATCCTATAGCATATTTATGCCTTTTAAAGGGCAAAAGCGGCATAATAAAAGGGATAATGCACTATGCCAACGATTTCCCATTCAGGCAAAATGCCCCTAGAAGCGACGGTTATTCCCGTTACACCTCTGCGGCAAAATTGCAGTTTGCTTTATTGCCTAGAAACAATGAAGGGTGCCATCGTTGATCCGGGCGGTGATATTCCTCTCATTCTTGATTCTATCACGAAAAAACAGGTCACGGTTGAAAAAATTCTTATTACTCATGGCCATTTTGACCATTGCGGCGGGGCAGCCGCTCTCAGCCGGATTCTTGGCTGTCCCATTATCGGGCCTCATCTTGATGACCAATTCTGGATTGACCAAATTCCTGAGAATGCCCAACAATATGGCTTTGAAGGTGAAAGTTTTACCCCCGACCAGTGGTTAAAAGACAAAGATGAAATCACGCTTGGAAAAGAACGACTTTTAGTGCGGCATTGTCCGGGGCATACACCGGGGCATGTCGTTTTTTACAATGCCGCTTCACATTTGGCGATTGTTGGTGATGTTCTGTTTCGTAATTCAATCGGGCGCAGTGACTTTGCGGGAGGCGATCACCAAGCCTTAATTCAATCTATCACCGAAAAATTATGGCCGATGGGACGCGAAACCGTCTTTATTCCGGGTCATGGCCGCCCCTCTACTTTCGGGGCAGAAAGGGATCATAACCCCTTTGTGGCAGATTCGGTGCTAGGTCTTATGCCCTGATATGATCAGGGCATCAAAACGACCTCAATTTTATCGCTTCCACGCCCAATACAGTTGGGCTGGGGGAATATTGATCCATTCCATCTCATGATCGATGTCAGAAAAAACGGGATCAAGAAAATTTTTCACTTTAGGTGAAAATTGATAAACGAGAAAAGCACCGCCTTTTCTCAAAGCCGCGCCGGTTTCATGCGCAATGGTTGCACCAACGCCCTCTGGCAAGGTCGAAAAAGGCAGTCCTGACAAAACATAATCGGCATTATCAAAACCATGGGCTTTGATAATCGAGCGAACATCGGCTGCAGACCCATTCACAGCGATAAAGCGGGGATCTTTGATCGTGCTTTTAAGATAGGCAACAAAATCAGGATTGGTGTCTATCGCGATCAAGGTCGCATCCGGTGCCATCCGGCTCAAGACATGGGGGCAAAACGTCCCAACACCGGGGCCATATTCAACAAATAATTTGGTGTTGCTCCAGTCGGTTTTAGACAACATCCGGTGAATCAGTTTCTGCGATGACGGAATTATTGATCCCACCATCACCGGATGCTTCAGAAATCCTTGAAAAAATATAGCAAAAGGGTTCGGCCGTTTTTGGGCTTTTTGGCGGCCATGAACCCCTTTCAAGGTATCATCTGCGGAAGATCCTGTCATCGCTACTCCAAAACTTATTGACTATCTTGGGCAGGGCTTGCCCGCAAAGGCCTTTCGTTCGCACAAATTATGCGGGTAAAGCAAGCGTTGCTAGCAATTATTTGTCGAAAGTCAGGGGTAAATTTTAAACTTACAGGCAATTATTTTTATCAAAAATAGCCAAGGCAAGAAAAAGTAGGATAATATTAAGACTCTTTCTCTAGCAATACAGCATGAAAAAATCCCTACGGCTCTGCATAGAAATATAAATTGTCACCGTTGTCAGAATAAAAAAAAGGTCGGTCTTAACGACCGACCGTAGTATTAGGAGAGGATGCCTGAAAGGCACTTTCTTAATGAGCGATTCCCAGAAAAAAGGCAATTGCTAAAAAATATCTTGCAATTGCATTTTTTGCAACGACAAATAGGCTAAAATAGCAATGATACCGTAGGACATGCAGAAAATGAAACCATAAGCCCCCCATAATGGCTCTTTTTTTATCCCTAAAAACTTTCATTTTTCATAATAAAGTTAGGAAAAAACACGCATGCGCAGGTTACCGCCCCTAACGGCCATTGAAGCTTTTGTGCAGGTAGCCCGTCTAGGATCAATCAAAGCCGCTGCCGAAGCCCTCTCGCTTTCTTCTCCGGCTTTAAGCCGCCGGATCCAGCAATTAGAAAGATTTGTTAATAGACGGCTTTTTATCAGACAACATCAAGCCATGCGCCTTAATGGTGACGGGGAAACGCTTTATCATCGTCTGGGGCCTGCGCTTGATATTCTGGCCGAGGCCGTTGAAATCTCGACCAGCGGTGGACATGAATTATTGCGTCTAAGGTTAGGGGTTCCGCCCCTTTATGCCTCACAAAAACTGATAAAGCGCATCACACATTTGCGACAACATCACAAAGAACTTCATATTGATGTCGATACTGCCCCTTATGCGCTTTCCCGCCTTGGGGAAGGCCTTGATGCCGTAATCACTTTGGCGCGGGATATTGATCCGGCTTTTTATTCTTACAGGCTCGGCTTTAATAAAATTATGCTTTTTGCGGCACCCGAATTTGTTGAAGGGGAAAATGCGCTCAAGCATCCCGAAGATTTAGCGAAAACGACTTTGTTTTTACATCGGGATATGCCGGATAATTTCACGACATGGCGCGAAGCTATCGGCCTTCCTAAATTGGAACCGGCTGCCATCGACTTTTTTGATTCTGGGCAATTGATGTTGGATGCCGCCGCTGGTGGTATGGGAATCGCCTGTCTTTTGGATTGTAATTACAAAGGGCAATATAAAACGAGCCTAAGACCCATTTTCAGCAGCAATATAGATAGCCCTTATAGCTATTGGTTTGCTTGCCGTCGTGCTTCATTAGGGCGACGCCCCGTTCGGCTATTTCATGAATGGCTCACTAACCCGCCCAAAGAAGAAACGAGGGCGGGTTAGAAGAGGATAATTATTTATCAGCCGCAATACGGGCTTTGATAATTTTACCGGGATTCGCAGGCGGTTCACCCTTCGGCAAAGCGTCAATATGCTCCATGCCTTCGATCACTTCACCCCAAACGCTATACTGGCGATCAAGGAAAGTGGCATCACCAAAGCAGATGAAAAACTGGCTATTGGCGGAATGCGGATAAGAGGTGCGCGCCATCGAGCAGACACCACGGACATGCTTGGCATCGGAAAATTCAGCCTGAAGATCCGGTTTGTCAGAACCTGACATGCCGGTTCCCGTCGGGTCGCCGCCCTGCGCCATAAAGCCCGGAATAACCCGATGGAAAACAATACCATCATAGAAGCCTTTGCGGGTCAGCTCCTTGATGCGCTCGACATGCTTGGGGGCTAAATCAGGACGCAACCGAATCGTTACGTCACCACCATCCACCGTCATAATCAAAAGATTTTCGGGATCATCAGCCATATTCCGGCCTCCTTCATCGAAAAATAACAAGAGCTTTTAGTTAGGCGGTAAGTGATAGAGATGCCAGCCTTTTTCCCCGAGCAAAGAATATGATAAAGGGCTGTCACATAAATCCAAATAACATTGGTTAGAATAAAGGGTCTTTTTATTTTCAACAGAAAGCAGAGCATCCAGCAATCGGGCAGGATAATATCCGAAGGGAGGAAGCGGATATGAAAAAATCGACAATAGACAATGCAGAAACGGCCATGGACGAACAGGAAAAAAACGATCTTGCGCCCGATCAACCAGATTCTTTGGAAGAAAGAGGATCGTCTATTCCCAATAGTCAGGAAGAAGAAAACCGCCTTGCCTCCGAATTTGTCCGGCAAATCGTCTCCCTCCTAGAAGAAGGCGATAATCAGGCCGTTTATGACATGGTGGCACCGCTTCATCCTGCGGATATTGCCGAATTATTTGCCCAAGCTCCTGTTGAAATTCGCCGTCCTTTGGCAGCCGCCATCACCGATTTGATGAGTGGTGAAGTCATTTCCGAAATGAACGAATGGGTTCGGGAAGACTTGCTTAAATCCCTAACCGGACAAGAAGTGGCAAATATCATCGCCCAACTCGACCTTGATGATGCAGTGGTTATCGTCAGCGAGCTGGATGCCCAAAAACAGCAAGAAACCTTACAGGCCTTATCTTCCGAAGACAGAGCAGCCATCGAACGCGCACTGTCTTTTCCGCTGGAATCTGCGGGACGGATGATGCAGCGCAATCTCGTTGCGGTGCATGAAAATATGAGCGTTGGCGATGTCATCCATTATCTGCGCCAAAATGATGATCTGACGACCGATTTTTGGGAAGTCTTTGTCGTTGATCCCTCCCATCGACCGATAGGCACCTGTAAATTATCAAAATTACTCCGAATGCCGCGTCATGCCCTGATACAGGATATTATGCAGCCGGAACAAACCCTCATTCCCGTTACCATGGATCAGGAAGAGGTTGCCTTACGGTTCCAAAAATACGGGTTGATATCAGCCGCCGTTGTTGATGAATCCGGCCGTCTTGTCGGTATGATTACGGTTGATGATATTATCCATATTATTAGGGACGAAGCCGATGAAGATATTCTAAAACTCTCTGGTGCTGGTGATGGGGACATCAATGAACCGGTTCTTGATAGTTATAAAAGTCGGGTGCGCTGGCTGATTACCAATCTTGGCACCGCCTTAGTCGCTTCAACCATTATCGGCTTTTTTGAAGGCACCATTGCTCGCATGGTCGAATTGGCAACTCTGATGCCGATTGTCGCTGGTGTCGGCGGCAATGCTGGATCACAAACGATGGCTGTTACCGTTCGCGCCTTGGCAACCAATCAGCTTACCGCTTCCAACTGCGTCCGCTCTGTCACGCGTGAATTACGGATTGCATTGTTAAACGGTTTAACCGTGGCTTGTGTCTTGGGGGCTGGTACATGGCTGGTTTTCCACAATGTCTTGCTGACAGAAGTTATCGCCTTAGCCATTATGAGCAATATTATCATTGGAGGGTTGGCCGGCGTGTTGGTGCCTCTCACCTTTGACCGTGCAGGCAGCGATCCTGCGGTAGCATCCTCTATTTTTGTGACGATGACAACCGACGCAATGGGCTTCCTCACATTTCTGGGATTGGCCACGGTCAGCGGCCTAACCGGTGCCTAACGCCCGCCGGAAATAGATTATTAAAAAAAAGCAGGCTTCTATAAAAGGAGCCTGCTTTTTTGATATAATAATCAGATGAGATTATTCGGCCAAATCATCAAAGACGGCTGGAGTCGTCTCCTTAATCCAACCCCCTCCCAAAACTTGGTCACCATCATAGAAAACAGCCGCTTGCCCTGGTGAAACGCCATATTCCGGCTGATTAAATACCAGTTCTTTTCCATCAAAACGGGCTGGCACTGGCTTGGCCGCCGACCGAATTTTAACCTGCATTTCGCGATCAAAACCATCGACCAACCAATTCACTTCCTTGATCTTTGCTTTTGCCACGGCCAAAGCGCGACGAGAACCAACAACAAGCTGTTTTTTAGCGGGATCAAGCCGAATAACATAAAGCGGCTCTTTCTGACCGCCAATTTCTAAACCGCGTCGTTGCCCTACCGTAAAATGGATCAACCCCGAATGTTTGCCCAAAACACGGCCTTGCATATCGACGATATCACCCCCCTGCCCTGATTCTGGACATTTTTCTTCGACAATGCGGGCGTAATCACCATCGGGTACAAAACAGATATCCTGACTATCGGCTTTCATCGCCACAGACAGACCTAATTCAGCGGCCATCTCCCGCACTTTCGGCTTGGGCAAACCACCCAAGGGAAAACGCAGATAATCTAGCTGCTCTTTTGTCGTTGCAAAAAGAAAATAACTTTGATCACGCGCAGGATCTAAAGCACGATGCATTTCCACTCGATCATTATTGATCAAACGACGAACATAATGCCCCGTTGCCAAGCAATCGGCACCCAATTCACGGGCAACATTTAAAAGATCAGTAAATTTCACCCCTTGATTGCAACGGATGCACGGCACAGGCGTGCGACCGGCAACATATTCGGCAACGAAATCATCAATCACGCTTTCTTTGAAATTATTTTCATAGTCAAAAACGTAATGGGGAATACCGATTTTTTCAGCAACCGCACGGGCATCACGAATATCTTTACCAGCGCAACAGCTTCCCTTCCGTCCGACAGCCGCCCCATGGTCATAAAGCTGGAGTGTAATCCCAATGGTTTCGGCACCCGTTGCTTTAGCCAAAGCTGCAACGACCGAACTATCGACACCGCCTGACATCGCAACAACAATACGCTGTGCCGATTTTGGCTTATCAATTTGAAAATCAATGGACATAAGAATTTTGCCTATAACACTCCTGATAACAGGGCGCATATCTGTTTAAGAAGAAAAAAGCTGGTATGATGCGTTATCTGTTTTAACCGGAATATGAAAGATAAGGCATCTCTTTGATGAAAAATGATGTAAATTTTTCCGAAGAAAGCATCGAAATCTTCAAAATTTTATCTGAACGGCTAACTACAGGGCAAAAGGATAGCCCTACCGCGCAGGCAGAAAGAAAAAGACAATCTTTTGCTGACAAGCCTTCTTCTGTCACCGCGCTGATAGAATTACTGACCCAAGAGGAAGGAACACAGACAAGTTTTCTCGAAATTCTGGACGGGCATTTTAACCCCGATGCCCTAAAAACATCGCAGATATGAAAAAACTTGTCTTGCCCAAATTTTTTTACTGGAATGGCAAATAGCGCAAACTCAAGAATAATTCGCTCATATGCGTTGTCGGTGAACCGCCAGTGCCACGCCATGCCTCGCGGGTAGAATAGGCTAACTGGACACCGGCCTGAACCGTTCCATAATGGCCTTTCAAGAAACGCCACCAACCCCCGATTGTCGCTTCACTAATCCGTTTTGTGCTACCAACGCAAGCTGTCGAAAGCTCGGTATTACAACCGCTATTATTATAAAGCGGATTGCCATAACCATAAGCCACACCATTTTCAGAGAAATAAGAACGACCAGCCTCTTGAATTCCGTAATAACCATAAAGATCAAGTCTTGGGGTCACATGTCCCATAATACCGGCGGTCGCCTGCATACTCCATAAAGGAACAGGTCTTCCATCAGCATCCAAGGTGGCATCCGGTAACAAAGCGGCACCATAATGCCCAATCCCTTTTCCAACCAAGCCAGCTAATCGCAGTTCGACCTTTTTCGGGATCAATGGCAAGACCATAGAACCACCACCACCGCCGGTCAGAACCGTATTATTATGCCCGACACCCTCAGCCGTGGTTACCCGATCATGCGGCATACGCATGATACCCACAATTTCGTAATGCCCCCAAGCCGGATCCCAAGCCAATTTACCAATAATATCAGGCGACACTTCGGCGGAATAAGCTGATGGCTGCGTCAAACCGACACCATTAGAGGTGATCGTTGTTGTCGAACCATTCGGCATCACAACGCGTCCAGAATTATTAGTAAAACCGGTTGTGTCATACATGGTCGCTGGATTTTCAATAGAAAGAGCTGCCCAAAAACGATGGTTAAACCAGTCTTTGGCGACACGGACTTGCCATTGTCTTGCCCATGTCTGCCCTGCTAAAATCGAGGCTTCCGCTGTTTCCGCGACACTTTCCTGACGGGGCGTAATGCCAACACGGTTTGGGGTTAACAAACTCCATGCCTGACCACCCAAAACATGGAAATTATAGCGGCTGTCATCATAGGCCAAATAGGCCTGACGCAAACGGATGATGTAACTGCTGCTTTCATAAGGGTTGGTGGTCGATCCCCCCGCCCCGAAATCGGTTTCAACAAAACCTGAAATCGTCGAATGTTGGGATACCGTGCCCCGCATCAATAACGACAATCGCGTATAGCGCGCGCTCGCTTCGGTATTCGCCGTGTGATAATCAGGATTATTTTTAAAGGGCATCGACTTCCATGAATTAAAGGTGCCTGATGCTATATGACGGTTTGAAACCAGACCAGAGGCATCAATAAAACCACCCAAAATAAAGGTCATCGGGCCCAGATTGAAAACGCCATGGTCACCCAAAGCACCCGCCAACTGCGCACCGGCGGTTTCTCTTGGATGCGGGCCCACGCCGTTATTCGCTGTCATCGAAATAATATCGCGGGCATGACGCGCAATAATAGCTTCTGTCGGCACATCGGTATGTTTGAATAACTCGACTGCGCCGTTATCGCCCTCTCTAATTTGGGCAATATCACCCCCCACATTACTAGCAAAAGCGGCATCTGACTTTGCCTGATCGGTGCTGGTATTAGAAGATGTGGAAGGTATATTACCCAAATTAGCCATGCCATATTGGTCGCTCTGATTTTGGAAAGGATCCATCACCAGATCGAGACTTTTATTGTTATCGGCAAGGTTGCTTTTATTGGGAGCCGCCGATGAAGCAAGCGCCGTATTATTCCCTACATTTGTAGAGGCTGTCGCCGTAGAATCCGGTGTTACCGCTGTCAAAGCGGGGGTATTTTTATCAGCCGTAGCCAGATGCGTATCCGCCGTAGCCTCATTCACTTTATTGGCTGGCGGTATCACGGCATTATTAGCCAGCATCGTTGTATTAGACGGAGCGGTTTCAGACGGTTTTTTCTGATCTCCGGCCGAAGCTATAGTGGATTGCTGTTGTTTTTTTGCGAGTAATTGCTGTCTGACTGCCAATAAATCTTGCTGCAAAGCCGCCTGCGCCTGCTCAATATGGCGGATTTCTTGTTCAAGGGTTTCGATAGAAACAGCCTCACTTTTAGTAGCAGCCTGTCCGGTATTTTGCGCCATAGCAGGGAATAAAGGTGCCATCATAAATCCGGCCAGCAATAGCTTCCGGCATCTTTTCGAGACCCGCTCCATCCGCAAAGAAGAGGCCGTTTGGCCTTTGGCTACCGTTTGTTTTTTTCTGTTTTTCACGGTGTCACTATCGTTGGCGTTGTGTTTCAAATTATGACAGCCTCATTTAAATATTATTATACCGCAGAGTGAGACACTCTATTTTTTAACTTTTATTCCCAGTTTTTCCCAAAAAAATACAGATATTTTTACGCAGCCATATATTTTGATATGACAAAATATATAAACAAAGAAGCCTAATGTAAGAAATTATTTCACTTCTCGCTTATTCTTGCCGCATCGGCGGCAACAAGCAACCGTTTTTCGATTGCTTTTAACCGATTCTGATTTGTGATTTTATGGGAAAATAAATCAGAGACATAGAAGACATCGACAGCCCGTTCTCCATAAGTGGCGATGTGAGCCGAACTAATCGTTAAACGGGCATTAAACAGGGCACAACCCAGATCATGGAGCAAGGCAGGCCTGTCTTGGGCGTTGACTTCAATGACGGTAAAGCGGTCAGATGCCTGATTGTCAATAAAAACCAA
>NZ_JAIWON010000068.1 GCF_020216885.1 Zymomonas sp.
AGGTTCGACATGGAAGGCCTTGCCTCGCCAAAAGAGGGGGGGACGAAGGGCTGCCAATTTATTGCTGCTTCGGATATGACTGGTGGCGGCATCCTCAATAGCCTGCATCATCCGGTTCAGATGCTCACCGGATTTAATCATGCCCCCTTGGCTATTTTGGACTAACAGATTATCCATCGCCATACCGTCACGGGTCGTATGAATGCGGGCATCAAGAATATTGCCACCAGTCGCATGGATAGCCCCAGAAATCCGATAGAAAAACCCAGGATGATCGATCGCATACAGACTTATCATTGTGGCATCATAAGCGGGCATCTCATGCCCAGTTACCGAGATGGATTGCCCCTTACTATCTGTCTCCACTATCTGTTGCATATTGGCAGCAATGACATCAGTCCGTTCTGAAAACCAATAGTCATCCGGCAAACGCTTTACCAAAGCATGCAATAAATCATTATCCCAATCCAGCTTTTCACTGACATCATTCTGGCGGTTTTCAATCCGCTGCCGCCTTCCGGCACCATGTCCGGTCGGGCCCTCCAAAAGGCATTGAGAGCAAGCCTCATAGAGAGAGGTCAATAACTGGTTCTTCCAACTATTCCAGATATGGGGGCCAACAGCCGAGATATCCGCCACAGTTAAAAGATATAATAAACGCAGTCTTTCAGGACTTTTGACAGCATTTGCGAAATCGGTAATCGTTTTGGCATCCGCTAAATCACGCTGAAAAGCGGTATGAGACATCAATAAATGATTTTTGACCAGCCACGCCACCAGCTTGGTTTCAGCCGCAGTCAGACCAAAACGCGGACATAAACGTAAGGCAATTTCTGCCCCCAGAACTGAATGACTTCCCTCTCGACCTTTGGCAATATCATGCAAAAACAAAGCCATATATAGCACAAGACGGGCATTCAGTTGTTTAAACAGCCGACTTCCCAAAGGATATAAATCTTCGAGCTTGTTGTTTTCTATCTGCCATAAAATATCCAATGCTCGGATGGCATGTTCATCGACTGTATAATGGTGATACATATCGAATTGCATCTGGGCGACGATCCGACCAAAATCAGGAATAAACCGCCCTAAAACGCCGGTATTATTCATGATTTTCAAAATCGGGGCGGGATTATAGGGCAAAGTAAAAAGCGTTAAAAAAGCCGCATTACAAACAGGGTTATTCTGTAACGCCTCGTCAATCAGGCGAGCATCTCGTCCGGCTTGGCGTAAAGTCAAGGGATGAATATCCAAGCGATGACGATAGGCTACCGAAAAAAGGGTAATCAAAGCGGCCGGATTGTGGCGGAAGAAAAAATCATCATCAAGGACAATCTCCCCTTGAATAACCGGAAAACCCTCAATCTGTTTTGAAGCCCCCGACCGCCTGTTTTTCGGCTTCAAATAGTGGTTAACTTTCAAGGCATCAATAAAAAGCGCAGCCAGATTCCCGACCATCTTCGTGACCAAAAAATAGTGATGCATAAAGCGCTCAACAGCCGATTTTGCCGATTTCGAGCGATAGCCCATCTTTTCAGCCAGACTGCGCTGGACATCAAAATTTAATCTTTCTTCAGGGCGCTTAACTAAAATATGCAAATGGCAGCGCACCGCCCATAGAAAATTTTCACAGCGACGAAATCTTTTTGCCTCATGACCCGCAATCAGATCAGCTTTTACCAAGGCATAATCAGTCAAAATAGGCGAAGTCAGAACCGTATGGCGGGCTTCTTTTTCTAAATACAGATATTTGGCGATCCAAAACAGACTTTGCAGATCCCGCAATCCACCCTTGCCTTCTTTCAAATGCGGTTCAACCAGATAGCGACTGTCGCCACGCGCCAAATGCCGATCATCCCATTCCAACAATTTGGCAGCGACAAAGTCACGCCCTGAACCAACAACCACCTTTTGGATAAAACGGGTCGAAGCCTCTTCAAACAAAATCTTATCGCCGACCAGATAGCGACTTTCCAAAAGAGCCGTTCTGATCGTGATATCTTTTTTCGCCATTTTCAACATATCGCTTAAACTGCGATGGGATTGGCTAACCCGTAAACCGACATCCCAAAGCAGGGATATCAAGGATTCGATCAATTGTTTTTGCGCTTTTCGGGGTGATCGTCGGGATAAAAAGGCGATATCCACATCGGAATGCAGCGCCATTTCGCCGCGCCCATATCCGCCCACCGCCAAAATAACCAGATTATCGGTCGCTTTTTCGTCATTGCCGACCATGGCATACAAGGCCAACTGAATAATCTGATCGGTAAGATAGGCATAACTCAAAGCCGTAATTCGGCCTTGATGCGGGCGGCGGGTCAAAGCCTCGGCAATGACCTCCCGTCCTTTTAAAACCGTCTGTTTTAATACAAGGCTGACAGCACGGTATTCCGAAACCGGATCACCGGCTGCCGCCTTTTTAATCAAAGCAATTTCTTCTTTTATGGCCGGATAATCAATAATCTGTGGCTGGGAAGCCAAGGATAAAAAAGATACCGGCATAAAATTTCCTCACTTATTTCAGATCGGGCGGGGTGGCCTCCTCCAACAATAAGGCAATTGCTTCATCAACCGAAAGAATAATCTGGTCGCGGCTGCCCAATTTTCTGATAGCCACTTTGCCTTCTTCGGCTTCGCGTTTACCAACCACCAAAATATTCGGCACCTTGGTCAGACTATGTTCGCGAATCTTGTAGTTGATTTTTTCGTTACGAAGATCGGAAACCACCCGCAAGCCAGCAGCTTTCATCTTCTCAACAACAGATTCAGCAAAGCTGTCTGCTTCTGAAACAATGGTTGCCACAACAGCTTGAACCGGAGCCATCCACAGCGGGAAACGTCCAGCATGATGCTCGATCAAAATACCGATAAAGCGTTCAAAGGTGCCGATAATCGCACGATGAAGCATAACAGGCCGTTTGCGGCTGCCATCTTCGGCGACATAGCTGGCATCCAGTCTTTCCGGCAGAACATAATCAAGCTGCAAGGTGCCGCATTGCCATGTCCGGCCAATCGCATCAGTCAAATGGAATTCGAGCTTCGGGCCATAAAAAGCACCCTCGCCCGGCAATTCTTCATAATCGGTAATACCGACCTGTTCCAAAGCCGAACGCAGACCATTTTCGGCATTATCCCATAATTCATCATCACCGGCACGCAATTCAGGCCGCAGGGATAATTTCACCGCATAGCTGGTAAAGCCTAAATCGCGATAAATTGAATCCAACAGATTCACAAAATCTTTGGTCTCGGTAACGATCTGTTCGGCGGTGCAGAAGATATGGGCATCATCTTGGGTCAACTGACGAACCCGCATCAAACCATGTAAAGCGCCATGGGCTTCATTACGATGACAGCAACCAAATTCCAGCATTCTTAAAGGCAATTCGCGATAGGAACGAATACCCTGTTTAAAAATCTGGATATGAGCAGGGCAGTTCATCGGCTTCAAAGCCATCAGATTACCCTTACCCGACAATACCGGCTTATCTGGATCGGTGCTTGGGATTTCATCAGGGACGACGAACATATTTTCGCGGAACTTGCCCCAATGCCCAGAAGCCTCCCACAAAGCCGCATCCATCAATTGCGGCGTTTTGACTTCCTTATAATTGGCATTTTTCATGCGGCGACGAAGATAGGCTTCCAACTGTAACCAGATGGTATAGCCATTCGGATGCCAAAAGACCGAACCTTGGGCTTCCTGCTGTAAATGGAATAAATCCATTTCCTGACCCAAACGACGATGATCGCGTTTTTGGGCTTCTTCCAGCCTTTCAAGATGCGCTTTCAGCTGCTTGGCATTTAACCAGCCGGTGCCGTAAATACGGCTCAACATGGCATTATTCTGGTCACCACGCCAATAGGCACCTGAAACACGGGTCAGCTTAAAGGCCTTCGGATCAAGTTTTCCGGTAGAAGGCAAATGCGGGCCCCGACACATATCGAACCATTCTCCGGCGCGATAGATAGTCAGCTCCTGCCCTTCTGGTAATTCTTTTGCCCATTCGGCCTTGAATTTTTCGCCCTCAGATTCCCAAAGGGAAATCAGCTTGTCCCGTTCCCAAACTTCACGCACCAAGGCATTATTGTCAGCAATAATTTTCCGCATTTCAGCTTCGATCAGCGGCAAATCTTCTTCGGTGAAAGGCCGATCTTTCGGCGCAAAATCATAATAGAAGCCGTCATCTGTCACTGGGCCAAAAGTAATTTGGGTTCCGGGGAATAATTTCTGGACAGCTTCTGCCAAAATATGGGCATAATCATGCCGCACCAGTTCCAGCGCCTCGGCTTCATTGTCGGCCGTAATGATTTCCAACCGGCCATCTTCCAAAAGCGGCTGAGAAAGATCTATCATCTGACCATTAAAACGGGCAGCCAAAGCCTTTTTGGCAAGGGATGTAGAAATAGAGGCGGCGATCTGGGTGGTAGTAGTGCCCTGCAGAACCTCGCGCTCCGAATTGTCAATAAGCGTGATCCTGATCTTCTCAGCCATTCTCGTCTTTCTTTTATTTCAAAGATGTTAATATCGAAGCGGCAAAACCGCTTCAGAGGCTTATGCGCGGTCTTACCCTTATGTTGCAACCTCTGATCTGCGCTAATGATACATTATATCATCAATAGCAAGCCCACAGGATTCTAGCAGTTAAGATAGACCCCTTCTAAAAAAAGCGTTAAAGATATTAGCTTTATAAATCCAGTAAGTAAGCTGGCGTTATTTCAGAAGTGACAGTTTTTTAAAGTAGGCTTATTACGACGATGACAAGTGCTTTTATCAAATCGGCTCATGGGAAACAGTTATCCTATCATAAATTAGAAGGATCAGGGCCCACCATCGTCTTTTTACCGGGCTATATGTCCGATATGCACGGTTCCAAAGCCATCGCCCTCGGCGCATGGGCGGCTGAAAAGAAACGTTCATGCCTGCGTTTTGATTATTCCGGCTGCGGCGAAAGCGAAGGCGATTTTCAAGACGGCACACTAACCGAATGGCTGGAAGACTGCTTGTCCGTCATTGACCAACTCACCGAAGGCCGCCTTATTCTGGTCGGCTCTTCTATGGGCGGCTGGCTGATGTTGCTTGCGGCACTTCGCCGCCCTGAACGGATTGCCGGATTGGTCGGCTTGGCGGCTGCCCCTGATTTCACGGAATGGGGTTTCTCTGAAAAAGAGAAAGAGATTATCGAAAAACAGGAAAAATTAGTTATCCCTGTTGACGATGCCGGTAATGAAGTCTTTGTCACCCGCAATTTTTGGGAAAGCGGTCAAAAAAATCTGCTCATGACTCAAAAAATCGACATTCAATGCCCTGTCCGTCTTATCCAAGGTCAAAAGGATACAGAAGTGCCATGGCAAAATGCCTTGATGCTTTCCGAAAAGCTGGCCTCGGATAATATTCGCGTCACGATGGTCAAAGATGCCGATCATCGCTTGTCACGTTCTTCGGATATTCATCTAATTATCAATACGCTGTCCGAATTATTGGCCGAAATTCCCGCCTGATATTTCCCGATAAAAAGCAGGTATCATGATCCTTTCTCTTTTTGCTTTACTCGCTGCAACTGACCAGATGACTTCACCGGCTGCCAATAGCGCACCGGTTGAAGCTGCCTCGGAAATCCCGTCGCTTTCTTTGCCCAAATCACCGGTTTTTCTGGCAACAGGGCCTCGAGAAAGCACCCCCAAACTGACTAACTCTCCCAAAGAAACCACGACATCAGCCCCTTCGGGAGCGGCAAAAAACGTAAAAAAAAAGAGCCGTGATCGAAAAAAAGAAAAACAGGATAACGAGACCCTAAAAGTCATTGTCCCAAATGCCAGTTTGAAACAGCGTTATGATCAATGCGTCAATATGATCGACCGCGACCCCGAACAGGCCGCTGAAATTGCTAATACATGGCGTTTAAGCGCGGGCGGCGTGCTCGCCAACCAATGTCTGGGCATGGCCTATGTCGCGCTTGGTCGGTATTCTGCGGGGGTCGATTCTTTTGAACAGGCCGCAAGGGAATCCGATCTGGAACATGATGGCCGCTCTGCTATTTTCTGGTCACAAGCCGGAAATGCCGCTTTGGCTAATCAGGATCCAGGGGCGGCACGCAATGCTTTCGATCATGCGCTGATGTCACCGGTTATGCCGGATAAGATGCGGGGCAATACCCTATCCGACCGCGCCCGCGCAGATGTCGCTGTTGGCGACTATGCTATTGCCCGACAAGATATCGACAAAGCCCTCAAACTCATTCCGAAAGATGCGACGGCTTGGCTCATGTCGGCTACTTTGGCACGGCATCAAGGGGATCTGACCCGCGCTAAAAACGATATTATCGAAGCTGAAAAATTCGCGCCACTTGATACCCATGTCTCTTTTGAAAAAGGTCTTATTTACGCTCTTTCCGGCGATAAAGAGACCGCAAAATCAGCATGGGAAAGAACAATTCGAGCGAACCCTTCTGCCGAAATTGCCGAGGTCGCCCGCAAGGCACTTTCTGAAATAGACGATATATCTGCCAATTCTTCAACAGAGCCAAAATCGACAGCCCCTAAAGCACCCTAAAATTTTTGAGACTAAAAGGCTTTTTTCTGCCAAAATCTTAAAAATAAAAGCAATAAGCGGTGATAGGATAAAAAAACAAAAAGAATGCAGATAAGGCAGCCTTTTTCTGTATTTTTTTCTATAAAAGAGAAGGGTTGCAGTCATTTTGCAAAAGCCGGTATTTTACAGGCCAAGGTAGAATCTGTTCTGAAAGGCATGAGCGATGCGTTATATTCATACGATGATCAGGGTTTCCGATCCTGATGAAACTATCCGTTTTTTCAGTTTTCTTGGACTTGAGGAAGTAGGACGGGTCAATAATAACGAAGGCCGCTTTACGCTCATCTATCTCGCTGTGCCGAATGACAATGTTCAGGTCGAATTGACGTGGAATTGGGATGAAAAAGGCTATGAAGGCGGCCGCAACTTTGGGCATCTCGCTTTTGAAGTCGATAATATCTACGACAGCTGCCAAAAACTGATCGACGGCGGCTATGTCATCAACCGTCCGCCCCATGACGGATGGATGGCTTTTGTCAGAACGCCAGATCAAATCTCAATCGAGTTATTGCAGGCCGGTGACAAACTAGAACCGATAGAACCTTGGAAATCCATGCCGAATACGGGTAGCTGGTAAAAGCGGCTCTATCGTCATTTTTCCGACAAAGGACATCTAAAATGACTATCGAAATAGTGGCAGTGCCAGCCTTTGAAACCAATTATATCTGGCTGCTTCACGATAAGGTCAGCAATAAAACCGTCGTGGTTGATCCGGGACAGGCTGAACCTGTCTTGGATTTCATCCAGAAAAAAGGCTGGGAAGTAACCCAGATATGGAACACCCATTGGCATAATGACCATACCGGCGGCAATGAAGTCATCAAGGCTGAAACCGGTTGCAATATCATCGGGCCTTCTCATGAAAGCCACCCGATACCGGCTATTGATATCAAGGTCGATGAAGGCGATGAAATCGGATTAGGTAGCCTTGTTGCCAAAGTCATGGCGATTCCAGCTCATACCCTCGGCCATGTCGCCTATTATGTTCCCGACCATCATGTTCTTTTTTGCGGCGACACCCTTTTTGCAATGGGCTGCGGCCGGATTTTTGAAGGAACGGCTGAACAAATGTGGCAGGCATTACAACGCTTTGCGGCACTGCCTCCCGAAACAAAGGTCTATTGTGGCCATGAATATACGCAGGATAACGGCCATTTCGCGCTGACTGTTGATCCTGATAATCAGGCCTTGCAAAAACGGGTCAAAGAAGTCGATCTTCTCCGCGCCCAAGGCAAAATCACTTTGCCAACAACCATTGCTCTCGAGAAAGCGACTAATCCTTTTATGAGAGCAAAAAATCCCGAAGAATTGGCTAAACTCCGCAAGGCCAAAGATATTTTCTAAAATATCCTTTTTCCTCTTTTCGACCCAAGGAAATAGCGTGACCACAGATAAAGCGAAAAAGACAGCCCTTGTTCTGATTGAATATCAGAACGACTTTGCCAATCCCAATGGCGTTTTTTATGAAGCTGTCAAACCCGTGATGGATGCCAGCGGCATGTTGGAAAACACACAGGATCTGGTCGCAAAAGCGCGGGCTTTGGGCGTGCATATTCTTTTCTGTCCGATCACCTTCACTGCTGATTATCATGAAATGAATCCCCAAACCCATGGCATTTTGAAAGCCATTCTTGAAAAACAGGCTTTTCAGCAAGGCTCTTGGGGGGCTGAAATCATCGAACAGCTTCCGGTGAAAGAAACGGATATCGTTATCGAAGGCAAACGCGGATTATCGGGTTTCTACAGCACCAATCTGGATTTCATCCTGCGCCAGCTCAAAATTGAAACCCTTGCGGTTGCCGGATTCCTGACCAATTGCTGTGTCGAAGCCACCTTGCGGACAGGATATGAAAAAGGCTTTGATACCGTTGCCTTGACCGATTGCACCGCCGCCACCAGCGCGGAAGAACAGCAGTTTTCGGTCACTAAAAACTTCCCGATGTTCTCCCGTCCCCTGCCCTATCAGGATTTCCTAACCGAACTCACATCTGGAAACCGGACAGACACTTCGGGAGGTGGCTATGCCGGATAAGGCCGCATCAACAAAAAAAGATAGCTTACTGGAAGCGCTTATTCCCGCGCTTTTCAATAAAGCCCTTAGCCTCAGTAAAGCCAGACGGACAGAAGAAGCCTTGGTGGTTTATGCTGACCTTGATGATCGTCTCAAGGATGCAACCGAACCTCAATGGCAACTTTATGCAGCGATGACACTTGCCAATCAGGCCAGTTGTTTTCGGATATTACAAAATCCCCAAGCCGAAATAGCGACCCATGATCGTTTGATAGAACGCTTCGGCAATTTGTCAGATACCGAACTTCAAATCTATGTCGGGAAAAGCCTTTTCGACAAGGCCGTCTTGCTCAGCAATGCTGAAAAATATCAGGATGCTATCGACAGCTATGATGCGCTCGTCCAGCATTTTTCGGAAAACCCCTTACCCTTGTTACAATCAGGGGTAGCCAAGGCTTTATTCAATAAAGCCAGCTTGTTCAGCAAGATGAATGAGACAGAAAAATCTATCGCCTGTTGTGATGATTTGCTGACTCGTTTTGCAGATAACAAAGATCCAAATATCGAAAAAATTGTTGCCAATACCCTGCTCAACAAAGCGGGTTGCGTTGAAAAATTGGGACAGCATGACCGGATGATTGCGGCCTATGATTGTTTCCTGAACCGCTTTGCCGATAGCAAAGAGGCTGATTTACAGCTTTGCCTTGCCTTGGTATCGATCAAGAAAGCCGAAGCCCTTAAAGAGAATGACCAGCTGGAAGAGGCTTTTTCAATCTATGAAGGCCTTATTCATCGCTTTGAAAAAGACGAAAGCGATGAGATGGCGTTCCAACTGGCCAAAGCCTATATCAATGCCGCCGATATTCTCTGTCGCCTGCAACGGCGGGAAGATGAAAATAATCTTTATACCGCCTTCATCACCCGATTTCTTTCCACCAAAGAACCCAGCCTCCAAATTGCGGTCGCCACCGCTTTAATTAAAAAGGCAACCAATCTCGTTGCAAGAGGACAGGTAAAAGAAGCCATTGATTGTTACGAACTCGTTTTAAACTCGCTGGATGACAGCGAAAATCAGGAATTAAAAAAATACCATATCTTGGCGGAAAAAGAGAAAAACAGCCTCGAAACCGTGTAACTCGACCGATAAAAGGCGCTTATCCTTGCGCCTTTTATCGCCTCTTCCGATCTCAATTTTTATAAGACAAAAGGCAGTTTTTCCGATCTTTCGGATAGCGTCTTTTTTCTATGACCTTTATAGCCCTAGACTTCCTGTCTTATTCCATTTTCAAAAGCGACGGCAAAAGCAGCATGAATAGCATAATCGAACAAGCGAAAAGCCAATTTGAAAGCCTGATGGAACCCTCCACAGAGCAAGATAACGAAACCCGTTTAAAGAGCTATGACGAATGGCTGGCATCTTTTTCCAAAGAGCAGGAAAAAGATTTACAGATTTATATCGCGATGGCGCTCGCCAGCAAAGCCAGTTGCTTGGCTGCCATGAACCGGATTGACGATGCGCTTATCGCCTATGATGCTTTAATAAGCCGCTTCATCGAAGCCGAAGATATCAATTTACAGATTTTCGCTGGAAAAGCGCTGTTCGACAAGGCAGTAACGCTTCGCAAAGCCAAACGGAATGAAGAAGTCCATCCGGTTTATGATGAATTGATCACCCGTTTCCGCGATAGTCAGGAAGCCGAATTACAGATTTGTGTTGCCAAGGCTTTGTTCAACAAAGCAGGCAATCTTGATGCCGTCGAAAAAGACGAAGAAGCGCTTAGCTGCTATAACGAACTTATTTCTCTGTTCTCGGGCAGCGAAACGCCGGAATTGCGGAATAATGTTGCCAAGGCGTTATTCTATAAAGCGGTTACCTTAAAGAAACTGGAACGGACAGAAGAAGAAATCGCCTGTTACGACCAGTTAATCAGCCTCTTTTCGGATGTTGATGATAAAGAAGTTCAAAATGGCATCGCCAAGGCTTTATTCAACAAAGCCGCCGCGCTTTATCACCTCAATCAAACCGAAGAAGCCATTGCCGTTTATGATGCGCTTATTCAGCGTTTCATCGACACTGAAGACGATGCCACTGCCAAAATCGTTGCCAACAGCTTTTTTGAAAAAACGGGTTTATTAAGCGAACAAGGTCGCGTCGAAGAAGAAATTGACGGCTATAATCGCTTTCTTGCTCGTTTTTCGGATTCACAAGATCCGTCTATTCATATCATGATTGCTACGGCCTTGATCAATAAAGCGATCAGCTTGGCACAGGCTGGACAGGATACGGAAGCGCTTGCCAGCTATGACGATCTCCTTGCCCGTTTTGGCGAAAGCGAAGATCCTAATTTACAGCTTTATGTCGCGCGGGCATTATTCAGCAAAGGCAGTCATCTCGGCGATCATGGTAGCCCTGAAGCAGCCCTTCCAGTTTATGATGATTTTCTGACCCGTTTTTCCAAAACAGAAAATGGCGGATTACAGATCGGGGTCGCAACGACCTATCTTAAAAAAGCTATTTATCTCATCAGCCTTGGTCGCCTTGATGAGGCCGAAGCCAGCTACGATCATCTGATTGACGATATGGATGCAGAAAAAAATGTCACGCTGCGCCAATATATCGCGATGGCACAGCAGGGCAAAAGCGAGCTTGAAAAACAGCGCGCCTAAACCCCTCTGTCACTGACAAAAAAAGAAGCTCTGTTTCGGCAGAGCTTCTTTTCTAACTATAAAATATTATACCGGATTAGCGGATATTCTGGAATATTTGCTTTAACTGCATCGCAGGTGTCATCGCGCCTTTGACTTTAACCCGTCCGGTCATAAAGGCCGTCATCGGATTCAGCTGACCATTTGCCAAAGCCTTAAAATCACCCCAACTAAGGCTGATTACACTATCGGCTTCTCCATCATCCCGTTCGACTTTACGACTGATACCATCCAAAAGGATGGTGCCTTCTTCTCCAAAATCGAATTTGATTTTGGAACCGGCAACATAGGCATCACTTTTGATGACTTTGGCGATAAACTGATCCTGCGTAAAATCCAAAATATATTCCTTCGATGCTGTTTATCCGGCCTCAACCCTATTTTGCCAATAATGGGTCGAGTTTACCTTCACTGTTCAATTTGACCAGATCATCACAGCCACCGATATGCTTGTCATCAATAAAGATCTGCGGCACCGTCCGGCCACCGGAACGCTTAATCATTTCGGTTCTTTTGGCGCTGTCATCCGTGACGTCATATTCATCAAAATGCACGCCTTTTTCGGCGAACAGAGCTTTTGCCCGTTTGCAATAAGGGCAAACCCGCGTGGTATAAATTTCGATATGCGCCATGAATACTCTCCCAATGAATGAAGCGAAAGCCGTGTTATCTCCGATTCTAAGATAGGAGGTAACCGACTAAATGTTACTGGCAACAGGCTACTATTTTACCCAGAACAGATAAAATAAAATATTGAGATCATAGTGATGCAATGAATTACAGGAACCCAATAGCCCTCATCCTCACATCAAATTGATACCAAACAGCAAAACATTTGGCTCTGGCCGAACAATCTGCAAATCGCCATTTCTTTCTTTGATAAGCGTATAAATAAGCCATGCCGCAACCAAACGCGGCGTTAACTGATCCTGCGGGGTTTTCCCTAACAAGGTGGCTTCAATCTGTTCATCAAAGACTAAACGCCGCCCTTCTGCCCGAATAACAATTTCATTGCCTTCGGCTCCGATATCAAGATTACCGCCTCGCACCAAGGCATCAGACGCAATCAAAGACAGATTCAGAAGAATACGAACCGCTTGTTTTTCCATCACCGGATCATCAACCATCCATCCCAACTGGATGCGATGGTCAAAACCGAATAATCCAGCAATAGCCTCACGAATTTCTTCGGTATCGACCGCTTCAGAAAAACCGCCCCCCTGCCCAAAGGCCAATCGGAAAAATTTCAGCTTACTAGCCGAAACCTTGGCGCTTTCAGAAAGGAGGTCAATACAACGCGCCCGCATTTCAGGGTCATGTTCGTCGGCCAACAATTCGATGCCGTTATTCATGGCACTGACAGGACTTAAGAGATCATGACAAAGCCGTGAGCAGAGCAAGCTTGCCAGATTGATAGCTGTCATGGTCATAAAGTCAAAGATCCTTCAAACTGACATTTTAATAAGGTTATCTTATTTAAATAGAATAGGTTAAAGCTATAGTAAAAAGACTTACCACAAGCTGTCATTTATTATTTTCAGGCATATTTACTCGACAACAAGTCGGCAAGGATGAAATATGCCTTCAACTACCCCGTTTTTACCGGCATACCATCCTTCTATTTTATTGGAAGCCGCAATCAACCAATATTGCCCATCATGTGCCAAAGCTGCATCCCAATGAGACGGACGACAATCACCCGATGGATGGGAATGATAATGGCCAATGACCTTTAGACCCCGCTCTCGCGCTTCCCGATGGGAACGTATCAGATCGGCTTCTTCCATTTCAAAAAAACGCTCTGGCTGGGCGGCTTTATTTTCCATTGGCCTAATTTCGGTCACAGAATGCGCGTTACCGATTAAAAGGCCGCATATTTCCTTATCAGGACAGACCGAAGCCGCCTGTAAAATCACTTCAACAAAAGACGAAGCGATAAAAATTTTCACGCTTTCCTTGTCAGAAAGCGGAATTCCATTAGTGAAAGCCATAAAGAACATCATGGCAAATCATCGGAACAAATCCAAGGGAGCTTGATAGAAAAGCAATGCCGACAGAACAAGTGACGTTAACAGAAGAAATGATCGGCTGGCGCTTGGATCGGGCTTTGGCCAGTTTGATAACCCGCCTCTCGCGAGAAAGACTAAAAAACCTCATTTCCTCCGGCTGCGTTAGTAACAGCCAAGGGACATTGGTGCGCGATCCGGCTTTCAAAATCAAAAGCCTTGATTGCTTTACCGTTGATATTCCCCTTCCCCGTCCGGCACATAACGAACCACAAGATATCCCGCTGGAAATTGTTTTCGAAGATGAACATCTGCTGGTGGTCAATAAACCGGCAGGTATGGTGGTGCATCCTGCTGCCGGTAATTATGACAATACTTTGGTGAATGCGCTACTTTATCATTGCGCCGGAAAATTATCCGGTATCGGTGGCGTAGCAAGACCGGGTATTGTCCATCGGATTGACAAGGACACCAGCGGCCTATTGGTGGTAGCTAAAACCGATCCCGCTCATGCAGGCCTTGCAGCACAATTTGCCGACCATTCGATTAACCGCCGGTATCAGGCGATTGTTGACGGCCATCCCAGCCTTCAAGGCCATGTGGATGCCCCTTTGGCGCGCTCTTCCATCAATAGACAAAAAATGGCGATTGTCTCGGATGGACGCGGCAAACGCGCTGTCACCCATTATCGTATGATTACGCCTTTAAAAAAGGCATCCCTTATAGAATGTCGCCTTGAAACAGGCCGGACGCATCAAGTCAGGGTGCATATGTCCTCTATCGGTCATTCTTTATTGGGTGATCCCGTTTATGGACGGAGCAAAAAGGCGCATCATGCGTTATTACAATCGTTGGCTTTTCAAAGGCAGGCTCTACATGCTGCCCATCTGGGGTTTATTCACCCGATTTCAGGTAAACAGGTGGACTTTGATGCGGAAATGCCCCAAGATATGCAGCTTTTATTCAAGATGCTTATGATAAGCAATCGTAACTAAACAGCCAACTATTCGTAGGTAGCAAATTTGGGAAGACGGGAGAAAGATCAAAATGGCCACCAGTAGCACCCTTCCGGCAGTGGTTCCTGCATTGGGCGGTGACCAGAGTCTTAACCATTACTTGGCCGATATCCGCAAATTTCCGATTTTAAAACCGGAAGAAGAATATATGCTGGCTAAACGCTTTCAGGAACACCAAGATCCGAAAGCCGCCAGCCGTCTGGTAACCTCCCATTTACGTCTGGTTGCCAAAATCGCGATGGGATATCGCGGCTATGGCCTGCCTGTTTCCGAATTGATTTCAGAAGGCAATATCGGCCTGATGCAGGGTGTCAAAAAATTTGACCCCGAACGCGGTTTTCGCCTCGCCACCTATGCCATTTGGTGGATAAAGGCTTCTATTCAGGAATATATCCTGCGGTCGTGGAGTCTCGTTAAAATGGGAACCACTGCCGCACAAAAGAAGCTGTTCTTCAACCTCCGGCGTTTAAAGAGCAATATGAATGCCTTTGAAGACGGGGATTTGAAGCCGGATGAAGTCGACTCCATCGCGACCAATCTTGGGGTCAGCAATGAAGAAGTCGTCAATATGAACCGCCGCATGGCGATGGGTGGGGACAGCTCGCTTAACATCGCGATGCGGGAAGACGGCGAAGGCCAGATGCAAGACTGGCTGGTCGATCAGGAGCCGCTACAAGACCAACAAATCGAAGAGGAAGAAGAAAGCCTCGTTCGTCATAAATTGTTGATTGAAGCGATGGATAAACTGAACGACCGTGAAAAACATATTCTGACAGAAAGACGGTTAAGCGATAACCCAAAAACACTGGAAGAATTAAGTCAGGTCTATGGGGTCAGCCGTGAACGTGTCCGTCAAATTGAGGTGAGAGCCTTCGATAAATTGCAAAAGGCGATCATGGAACTCGCCGGAGACAGAAAACTGTTACCCGCTATGGCATAGGTGATTTACGCCATTGGTCATCGCATTACAAAACGCCCTGCCTCACGGTGGGGCGTTTTTTTATAGAAAAGAATTTCCTGACACACTGATAGTAAAGTTTAATTGTCAGACCGTTCCCGCCTTCCTTATAAAAGAAAAGACGCGCCCTACATATAAATGAACAGATTATTCTGCCTAGACAAGCATTTTTAAGGACAGGAAAAATGGCAAAAATCAATAGTATTTTAGAAGCGATCGGGAATACGCCTCATCTGCGTCTCAATAAGCTGTTTCCTGACCATGAAGTATGGATAAAAGTCGAAAAGAGTAATCCGGGCGGCTCAATCAAAGACCGTATCGCCCTCGCTATGATCGAAGATGCCGAAAAAAGCGGCAAATTGAAAAAAAGGGGCGTGATTATCGAACCGACCAGCGGGAATACCGGAATCGGTCTTGCTATGGTTGCTGCTGTCAAAGGCTATAAATTGATTTTGGTTATGCCTGAATCAATGTCGATTGAAAGACGGCGTTTGATGCTGGCCTATGGTGCCGAATTTGACCTGACACCGAAAGAAAAAGGCATGGCTGGCGCTATCGAGCGCGCCCGCCAATTAGCCGAAAAAACCGAAGGCGCTTGGATTCCTCAGCAATTTGAAAATCCAGCCAATATCAATATCCATGCCACCACAACAGGGCAGGAAATCTTGAAAGATTTCGCCGACACACCGATTGATGCTTTGATCAGCGGCGTCGGCACTGGCGGCCATCTAACCGGCATCGGTGAAAGCCTCCGTAAAAAATGGCCGGATATCCAGATTTTTGCGGTTGAACCGGCAACTTCTCCGGTTTTGGCAGGCGGCAAAGCGGGCGCACATGCTATTCAGGGCATTGGTGCAGGTTTCGTG
>NZ_JAIWON010000174.1 GCF_020216885.1 Zymomonas sp.
AGGATTTAAAGTTTTCTGCTTTCACATCCCGAATTTGGGAATCAAGCGTGATATCACCGAATTTATAACGATCGCCTTCTTCAACGACATAAGTAATGATGAAATCACGGCGGTCAGGCGTTAATTCCGCAATAGCGGAAACAACGCGGAAGTCGGCATAACCGTTAACCAGATAGAATTGACGCAGCTTTTGTTGGTCATAGGCCAATTTATCAGGATCATAGCTGGTACCTGAACTCATGAAACGCCAGAAACGCGCCTGTTTGGTGGCCATCGCTTTTCTAAGCTGGGCATCGGAAAAATGTTTATTCCCGATAATATTGATCTGGCGAACTTTTGACTTAGGCCCTTCGGTGATTTCAAAAACGATATCAACACGGTTCTGCTCAAGCCGAACCATCTTAGGCTCAACCGTCGCTGCGAATCGCCCTTGCCGCCGATATAACTCGACGATGCGGGAAACATCCGCACGCACCGCATCACGCGTAAAAATCTGTCTCGGAGCTAGCTTGATTTCAGGACGGATTTTATCTTCTTTAAGGCGCTTGTTCCCTTCAAGAACAATCCGGTTGATGATTGGGTTTTCGTGAATTTGAAGGGTCAAGCTACCCAGATGTTCAGGATTGTCTTCAATAACGACATCAGAAAAAAGCTGTGTTGCGTATAAATCCTGAATCGCGCTATCCAAAATTTCGGAATTGTAGCGCTGCCCTGCCCTTAACTTCGTATAAGAAAGCACGGTATCAGGCTCAAGGCGCTCCGTTCCAACCACGGATAGGGATTTGATCGTTCCGTCAACAGGTTTTGGAATAACGGGCGTGACTGGCGTTGGGGCAGCGGATTCCTTCTGGTTGGTAGCCGCGGGAGCCGTGTCAGTTGCATTATCCTGTGTCGGCGTTGTCTTTTCAGAGGTCGCCGAGATATTGCCATTCTCTGTCGGAGAAGCCGCTGCATCCGCATTGGAAGAAGACGATGTCGCCTCTACTTGATTTTGGTTTTCTGGGGTGGCTGGAGCGGTATTATCTTGATTGCTCGCGCCTTCTGTCACCGCATCGCTCGTTGTATTGGCGCTAGCTTTCTCGACAACAGGATTACTATCTGACGGTATGCTTTGTTCTATCGTTTTTGTGACGGCATTTTCACCGTTGCTGGCGCTATTTTGAGCGGTTTCTTTGACATTTTTTATCGCATGAGAAGCCTTTATTTTTGCCTGACGGGTAACGGCTTTTGCCGTTTCGACTGTCGAATTTAAAGTGCTATCTACTGAGCTCTTTTCAACATCAGAAGTAGCCTGCCCTGATGATACAGTTTCAGATGATGCAGCCCCATCTTGGGTTGAGTTCGTGGTCTCTATGGCAGGAAGGCTATTACTGCTTTGTTCCGCTTGGGAAGTGGCCAGTTCTGAAACTGTCTGAGCCTGTAATGGAATCGCAGTTGACCCCATCAAAGTGCTTAAAATAACAAAGGAAGCCAAAGGCATATTCTGCCGGTTACGCCGATTGTTACGATCAGAATTACCCAAATTGCGCGCCGTCACCCGATTATTGCCCTCTTTCCAGAAATGACACCCGTTTTCCGGCTGTCTTCTTTTTGTGATGGAACGGCCATCACCCCACCCCCTCAACAAAAACTGATAATACTCGATTTATCAATTGAGTTTATTTTTTATCCCAAAATCTGCTTTAGCCAGACTAATACGCCAAGATCATTCAAGGTCGCAAAAAGCGTCAGGCTTAAAAGCAAAAATAAGCCAAAGCGAAAAGCCCATGTCTGAATAACGGGCGTAAGTGGCCGTCTTATTATGATTTCCATTGCGTAAAACAGGAGATGTCCTCCGTCCAGCATTGGAACTGGCAATAAATTGATGAACCCAAGGTTAACAGAAATAGCTGCCATAAAAAGAACGAAAGGCAGAAAACCTAATTCGGTTATCTGGCCTGACATTCTGGCTATACGAATTGGACCACCCAATTCGTCCATGGATCGACGACCTGTAATAATCTGGCCGATGCCATCAATTTGCTCATGGAGCATAGTGCCTACGGCAGAAGTAGCGGCCTGAGGAATCTCGGTCAAGGGGAGACGAACAATTACCGGAGCGCCTCCTAAAATTCCTAACAGACCAATACGGCTACTATTGCCAAAACGGTCTTGAAAATGCTCTGCTTTTAGATGAACTATGACATCCATCGCCCGCCCGTCTCTGACTAATTTTATCAGAACTTCTTCATCAGGGTGCATCTGAACAACGGGCTGGAGGTCATTGAAATAATTAACTTTATAGCTGTTAATCGCCGTGATTTTGTCACCGACTTTTAATCCGGCAGTGTCTGCGGCAGAATGCGGAACGATAGCTGAAACCACAGCAGGGCTTCTGGCAACGCCATGCACTGAAAAAACAGCAGCAAAAAGTAGAATAGCCACAAAAATATTTGTTAAAGGTCCGGCCAAAACAATCAGGAAGCGATGCCATGCTTTTTTAGCCTGAAAGGTCTTGGCTCTGTCCTCGGGAGATAATGCTAACCATTCGCTTGACGGTCTGCCAGAACTGGCAGGGTCCATATCTCCGGCAAAGCGGACATAACCACCAAAGGGCAAACAGGCGATCCGCCATCTTGTCCCCAAGCGATCTGTCCATCCGAAAATTTCTGGCCCGAAGCCAATCGAAAAGACATCAGCTTTTACCCCGAAAAATCGGGCAACGGCATAATGTCCTAACTCATGAACAAAAACCAGCGGACCAATAACCGCGATAAAACTAAGGATCGAAAACATTATCCCCGAAGATGCATTCACGCGGGCAAACTCTCCATTAAAGCGGCGGCTTGGATCCGAGCTTCATTGTCGATCGCAAAGACATCTTCCAAAGAAGACGGCGTTGCGGGTGTATAGTGATCTAAAGTTTTCTCGACAATTTTAGCGATATCAAGAAAACCGATTTTCTTATCAAGAAAAGCCGCCACAGCTATTTCATTAGCCGCATTCATTACCGCGGGACGAGCTCCACCTGATTTGATGGATTCCATTGCCAAAGTTAATGCCGGAAAACGTTCATAATCCGGTGCTTCAAAATCCATCTGACGTAATTTGGTAAAATCCAACGATTCGGCTGGTGTCTCCATCCGCTTTGGCCAAGCCAAAGTATGACCGATCGGTGTTCTCATATCAGGACTACCGATCTGGGCAAGGATAGAACCATCCAAATATTCTACCATGGAGTGAATAACTGACTGAGGGTGAACCAAAATTTCAAATTTTTCTAATGGAATCTGGAAGAGATGATAGGCTTCTATCAATTCAAGCCCTTTATTCATCATCGTAGCAGAATCGATAGAAATTTTGGCACCCATCGACCAGTTGGGATGCTGAACTGCGCGTTCCGGCGTGACCGTTGCCATTTCGGCAAGAGACGTTGTTCTGAAGGGGCCTCCGCTGGCCGTAATAATAATCCGGCGAACATATTCGCGGTTATTATGTGGGAAGCATTGGAAAATAGCATTATGCTCGGAATCAACGGGGAGAAGCGTGGTGCCATGTTCCCGCACGGCATCGATCATCAATCCGCCCGCTGAGACTAAGGATTCTTTATTGGCCAAAGCGACTGTTTTACCCTTGCGGATAGCTGCGAGTGTTGCTTTCAGACCAGCGCAACCGATAATGGCTGCCATTGTCCAATCAGCACCCATCATGGCTGCTTCGACCAAGGCATCAGCACCCGCTGCTGCCTCAACAGGGCTTCCGGCTAAAGCCTCTTTCAGATCATTATAAAGCGATGGGTCAGCGATAACCGCCCGTTTGGCATTCGTTCTTTTCGCCGCATCGGCCAAATCTTTGACATTACGGTTGGCGGTCAGAGCGACGACCTGATACCGATCTAAATTCCGTTCG
>NZ_JAIWON010000069.1 GCF_020216885.1 Zymomonas sp.
TTCCTTCAAGCGGTTCGTCTATTATGAAACAATCTAATTCTGTTCTTCCGAATTCTCTTCGCGCCCAACCTGATGAAGGAGGGCATTTTGGCACATTCGGCGGACAATATGTTCCCGAAACCCTGATGCCTTTAATTCTTGAGCTTAATCAGGAATATCGGCGCGCATTGAAAGACCCGTCATTCATAGCAGAAAGAGATGATCTGCTAGAACATTATGTCGGTCGTCCTAGCCCACTTTATTTTGCGCCTCGTCTGACAGAAGCCTGGGGCGGCGCAAAAATCTATTTGAAGCGTGAAGATCTTAATCACACGGGTGCGCATAAAATCAATAACTGCATCGGTCAGGTCTTATTAGCGAAAAGAATGGGTAAAACCCGCGTGATTGCGGAAACCGGTGCCGGACAGCATGGTGTCGCAACGGCGACCGTTGCGGCTCGTTTTGGTCTATCTTGCACAGTCTTTATGGGTGAACTGGATACAGAACGCCAGCAACCCAATGTCTTTAGAATGAAATTGTTAGGGGCTGAGGTTCGCCCCGTTAAAGCGGGTTCCCGCACCTTAAAAGATGCCATGAATGAAGCCCTGCGTGATTGGGTGGCTCATATTGATGACACTTTCTATATTCTCGGCACGGCAGCAGGCCCCCATCCCTATCCTGAAATGGTGCGTGATTTCCAATCCGTGATTGGACGCGAAGCCAGAGAGCAGATTCAAAAAGCAGAAAAGCGTTTGCCGGATTTATTGATCGCAGCCGTTGGCGGTGGATCAAATGCCATGGGGCTTTTCCATCCTTTCCTTGATGATACGGATGTCGCCATGATTGGTGTAGAGGCCGCCGGTGAAGGCATGGAAACCGGCCGTCATGCAGCCAGCTTAACGGGCGGTGCGCCGGGTATCGTCCATGGAAACCGCACCTATCTTCTTTATGATGAGAATGGTCAGATTAAAGATGCCCATTCGATTTCAGCCGGTCTTGATTATCCCGGTATTGGCCCTGAACATAGCTGGTTAAAGGACATAAAACGTGTCCGTTATGAAACGATTACGGATAACGAAGCCTTGGCCGCTTTCCAGCAGCTTTGCCGATTAGAGGGCATTATTCCGGCATTGGAATCTTCCCATGCTTTGGCAGAAGCTGCCAAAATAGCTCCGACAATGGGCAAAGACAAAGTCATTATTGTTAATCTTTCAGGGCGTGGCGACAAAGACATCTATACCGTAGCCAGCCATTTAGGGGTCACGTTATGAGCCGGATTGCTGCTACTTTTGCTAAAACAAAAAAAGAAAATCGGGCTGCTTTGATTGCTTTCCTGACGGCAGGTGATCCCTCTATTGAAGCAACCCCTGCCCTGTTGGATAGTCTGGTTGAAAATGGCGTCGATATTATCGAATTGGGTATGCCATTTTCTGACCCGATGGCCGATGGCCCCGCTATCCAGAAAGCCAACCTTCGGGCTTTGGCCGCTAAAACTGGCTATAATGATATCTTTAGAATAGCCACGGAATTTAGAAAACGGCATCCAGAAACGCCGCTTATCCTTATGGGATATGCCAATCCGATGACGTTTAAAGGCAGCGACAACTTCGCCGCATCAGCAAAAGAAGCTGGCGTTGACGGCATTATCTGTGTCGATATTCCGCCAGAAGAAGACGCAGCCCTTGGTGTCTCAGTGCGCGAAAAAGGCATGGATATGATCCGGCTTGCCACCCCGACCAGCGATGAAGCCCGTTTGAAAATCATCCTCGATGGGGCTTCCGGTTTCCTCTATTATGTTTCTGTCGCGGGCGTTACGGGTCTGCAACAGGCAACTGAAGCCAGCATTGAGGCCGCGCTTGATCGGATTAAGGCTGTAACCGATTTGCCGGTTGCCGTCGGTTTCGGTATTCGTTCACCAGAACAGGCCGCAGCGATTGCCAAGAAGGCTGACGCGGTTGTGGTGGGTTCAGCCTTTGTGTCTTGCATTGAAAAGGCTGTGGCCAATCACCAAGATCCGAATGCAGCCCTAGAGACATTGGCCAAAGAATTAAGCACGGCCATTTCCGATGCCCGTAAGGAGGCCGCCCTATGAGTTGGCTCGAAAAAGTCCGAAACAAAATACCTTTTATTGTCAAACGAGAAACGCCTGATAATCTGTGGCATCGCTGCCCCCATTGTCAGACAATGATTTTCAACAAAGATTACGAAGAAAATCTATCTGTTTGTCCAAAATGCGGCTTTCATGGCCGCATTGGGAGCCGTGCGCGCTTTGATTCCCTATTTGATGAAGGGGATTACAGTGTTCTTCCTCCGCCGGTTGTGCCAGAGGATCCGTTAAAATTCCGCGACACCAAGCGTTATGTTGACCGCCTTAAAGCAGCACGTCTTAAGTCGGGTGAAAATGATGCCCTGCTTAATGCCAAAGGGCGATTAGCAGGACGTCAGACCGTTATTGGCGTTCAGGATTTTTCCTTTATGGGCGGTTCTATGGGCTTGGCAGTCGGCAGCGCATTTGTGGCTGGTGTCAAAGCTGCAATAGAATGTCGTTCGCCTTATATTATCTTTACTGCGGCAGGTGGTGCTAGAATGCAGGAAGGCATTTTGTCTTTGATGCAAATGCCCCGAAGCACGGCGGCTATTGCAGAATTAAGAGAAGCCGGTCTGCCTTATATTGTCGTCTTAACAGACCCAACAACTGGGGGTGTAACAGCCTCCTATGCAATGTTGGGAGATGTTCAGATTGCAGAACCCGGTGCCTTGATTGGCTTTGCTGGACAGCGTGTTATCGAATCGACCATTAGAGAAAAGCTTCCCGAAGGTTTCCAGCGGGCAGAATATCTTCTTGAACATGGCATGATTGATATGGTTGTTCCCCGTGCTGAAATGCGTGATCGTCTGATCTCGCTTGTGGATTATCTGCTTCCTGCCAATGAAGCGGCCTAAACATTCCTTGCTGTTCGAGATATAAATTATGGCCGATCACGCCCGTTCCGATAATCCAGATGTTCAATTCCAACTAGACAGATTGGCATGCCTTTCACCCGGAAGCGATATCTTGGGTCTAAGCCGTATCAGCGAATTGCTGGAACGGCTGGGGCATCCAGAGCATCACCTGCCCCCCGTATTCCATGTTGCTGGAACCAATGGCAAAGGCTCTACCTGTGCCTTTCTGAGAGCCGCCCTTCAGGCTGCTGGTTTATCTGTCCATGCCTATACCAGTCCACATCTGGTGCGTTTTAATGAACGTATCAGAATAGCTGACAAGCTGGTCGATGATGAGACCTTGGCTGGTTTATTAAAAGAAGTATTGGATATTGGTGAGGATGTCGGTGCCAGCTTCTTTGAAGTCACCACGGCCGCAGCCTTTTTGGCTTTTTCTCGGAACCCTGCGGATGCCTGCGTCATTGAAGTCGGTTTGGGGGGCAAGCTCGATGCGACCAATGTCATTACCAATCCGATTGTATGCGGGATTGCCCAGCTTGGGGTCGATCATCAGGCCTTTTTAGGTGATAATGCCGAAGATATTGCAGCCGAAAAAGCCGGTATTGCCAAAGAGACAATACCTCTGGTCACGCAGACCTATGAGCCTTCTATTGCGGCGCAGATCAAAAAAATAGCGGACGAGAAAAAAGCCGTTTGGTTGCCTCGTGGCAGCACATGGGAATGGACAGTTTACCAAAATGAACTGCATTATCGGGATAAGGCTGGGCGGCTCCATTTACCTTTACCGCGGTTAAACGGCAGTCATCAGAATGAAAATGCGACTTTGGCCGTTGCGATGCTGCGCCATCAGAAAGTTATCCAAATACCGGAGGCGGCCTATAAAGCGGCTATGGGATGGGCTTTCTGGCCAGCCAGATTGCACCATGTCTCGGATGGTCGTTTGGTAAGCCAATTACCGGTTGGGGCAGAATTGTGGATTGATGGTTGTCATAATCCCGCCGCCGCCCCTTCAACAGCCGCTTTCTTCCAAGAGCATATCGAAAAAGAGAAGAAGCCTTTCCATCTTATTATGGGCATGCTCTCGAATAAAGACGCCGAAGGTGTTCTTCAGTTTTTTGGATCGACACAGGCTCGCTTTTATGCGGTTCCAGTGCCAAGCCATCCCTATCATTCGCCTGAATATCTGGTGTCTATAGCCCAGAAAAATGGAATGTCAGGTCGGATTGCGGCTTCACCGGAAGAAGCCCTTCGCTTGATAGCGCGCGAAGCCTCTCCCGATTATCCACCGATCATTGCTATCGTTGGTTCTCTTTATCTGGCAGGCTCTGTCTTAAAAGCGAATGAGACACCGCCAGAATAAGAATTTATTATCATGGGAGGCTATTTTTGATAGCCTTCCGTTTCGCTTATTGAGCGGTCAACCATCCCAGACCGCATCATAAAAACGTAAAGCAGAATACTCGGCAAGGCAATCACGGTCGTCAGAATATAATAATTCACGTAGCCCATCGCTTCTATCAATGTCCCTGCGGTGGTGCCGGTCAGGAAACGCCCCAAAACACCGGCTAAAGCGCTTAATAAGGCGAATTGCGTTGCCGTAAAGCGAAGGCTGCATAGCGCTGATAAATAAGCTACAATAGTCACGCCGCCGATACCGCTTGAAAAATTTTCAAAGCCAACGGCAAAAATTAACATCGGCATTGAATGCCCACAAGCCGCTAAAAGCGCAAAGCTCACATTCGATATAGCCATTAAAACGAGACTTAACAGAACAGAACGCTTCATTCCCATACGGGCAAAGAGAATACCGCCGACAAAAATACCGGCTAAAAGCGCAAAAAAGCCAATATTGACATCGCCTAATAATATTTCCTGCTTTGTGAAGCCAAGACTAACCAACAAATTGCGAAGCATCAGATTGGCCATTGTATCCCCGACTTTATGAAGAAGGATAAAAAGCAGCACCATCCAAGCGCCTTGCCGTTGCAAGAAATCACGCAGAGGATTGATAAAGGCTGCGACCATATCACTGGGCGTTTTTAAAGGCTCTGGTTCACGATATTGGTTAGGCTCACCCATAAAAATAGAGGTTATTGGGGCAATTAAAACAAAAGGTGCGCAGGCAATATATCCAATATGCCAATTCCATTTATCAGCGAGCAACAAAACGCCTGAGCTGGCCAGAAAAGACCCAATACGCCATCCATATTGAGATAATCCTGATCCAACACCTAAGCGGGATGGATCTAATAACTCAATACGATAGGCATCTAAAGTGATGTCTGCTGTTGCTCCACAGAAGCCTAAGAAAATCGCCCAGAAAACGACTTGTTCCAGATTTTTATAAGGATCAGCTACGCCCAACATCACAATAGCAAAGGCCGTCAAAATCCCACTCACCCAGAGCCAAGCACGTCTTTGCCCGATCATTTTTGTAAGGAAAGGGATTGGACAACGGTCAATCAAAGGCGCCCACAACCATTTCAAGCTATACATCAACAAAGTTAGGGCAAAAGCCGATATTGATTTTTTATCAATCCCCGCATCTGACAATCTATGCGTCAAGGTTGCAGCGAGTAAAGTGTATGGTATACCGCTTGCAATACCGAGAAAAAATGCCGCAAGGGATGCTTTTTCAAAATAGGGCATAAAGGTATTTGCAATACGTTGCGCCCAATCCTTCATTCTCTTATGAATGGCCTGTTTCCTGCTAAAGTATCAGATTATGTCTGCTTAAGGCATAGCCTTAGCTGGTATTGTAACGAACATCCATATCGGAAGGGATGACTTTGAAATAGAAAATATCGAGCCGTCTTCTTTAAAAGAATTTTGTTTATTTGCAAAAATAAAAAAATAATTTTTAGTTTTATAAAAAAATTTCCTTCCTAAAGGAAATATTTTGGTTAAAAAACACAATCACATCAATTTCCGATAGGGAATTTCTTCTATCTTGTATGCAAGTTAAATTATTGCTCTAAATTAGTGGAATTTAAAAATTTTTCTGTTTGAAAAATAAAATTAAACATTTAATTTTATTCAAAATATTGAAATTATATTTTTGGAGAAGAGAGTGGCAAAAAGGCTCACCTTTTGGATAGTCGTAGCCTTGATCGCAGGCTTGATTATTGGCGCGATTATGAATTTGACTATCCATGACAAAAGCTCGATTGACTATCTGGTCGAAAATTATCTGTCTCTACTGACCGTGATTTTCCTGAAACTGATCAAAATGATCCTTTCCCCGTTGGTCTTTGCCACATTGGTCACCGGTATTGCCCATATGGGCGATGGTAAAGAATTAGGCCGAATTGGCCTTAGAACCATGTGCTGGTTTATCGGGGCAAGTCTGGTTTCATTGGCTTTGGGACTTTTGCTCGTTAATATCCTTAGACCCGGTGATGGCTTGAATTTTGTGCCGCCTGCGGCTTCTGCAAATCCCGTTGCCTCATCCGCCCCTGTCTTTTCGTTAAAAGATTTTATTAACCATTTGGTGCCGCAATCCGTTGTTGATGCCATGGCGCATAACGAAATCTTACAGATTGTTATCTTTTCGGTCTTTTTCGGTTTGGGGCTTGGTTCGCAAGGTAAAAAAGCAAGACCTATTTTGCGGGGTATCGAAAGCCTGTCCCATGTGATGCTTAAAGTGACCAATTATGTCATGTGGTTTGCGCCTTTTGCCGTTTTTGCAGCTGTGACATCAGTCATTGCTCAACGCGGTTTTGGCATTATTCTGACCTATGGTTATTTTATTGGCAGCTTTTACCTTGGCTTGGCTGTTCTTTGGGGCGTTATCCTCCTTGCAACGCGATTGGTTGTCGGGAAAGGTGCGCTTAACATTATACCGCTGTTAAAAGCGCCAGCGCTGATTGCCTTTACGACATCTTCTTCCGAAGCCTCCTTGCCGCCGACTTTGGAAGCGTTGGAAAATTTTGGTGTGCCGCCTCGGATCGCCGGATTTGTTTTACCATTGGGTTATTCATTCAACCTTGATGGCACCATGGTTTATTGCACCTTTGCAACGATGTTTATTGCGCAATCCTACAATATCCATCCACCAATGGGGCAACAAATCATCATGCTTCTTTTGTTGATGATTACCTCAAAAGGTATTGCCGGTGTGCCACGCGCCAGTTTGATTGTTATCGCTTCTGCACTTTCTTTTATGCAGATCCCAGAAGCGGGTATCTCCCTTATTTTGGCCGTTGATCACTTCCTTGATATGGGACGTTCTGCCACCAATGTTATCGGTAACGCTGCGGCGAGCATGGTTGTTGCCAATTGGGAAGGTGAACTAAAAATCCCTAGCAAAGAGGAAGTGGCGAAAATAGGCGCTGCATAAATTTTGCATTTTTTATAGCCTGACCTGTTACAGGTCAGGCTATAGATGGTTGTTTGACAGAAGCTGTGATTCGCCTATGGCTGTTTCCGGTATTCAAAGCCCCTTGCTACGGCCAAGCATTCAACCAGATAAGGACTTATGGTTTTCAATCGCCCCCCGAAATCCGGCAAAGGCCGGTCTCCGTCATCTAGAAATCCGGCTCGCTCCCAAACGACTTCAGAAAATAATAGATCACAAAAAACTTTACGCCCTTCTTTTGATAAAAAGAGGGAAGACAATACGGCCTTTAGGCATTCAGATTCTTCTGGCCGCAAAAATAAGCCTTATAAAAAGGCAGAAGGCCATTCTGACAACCCATCCCGTCACGATAGAGCGCCGCTAAAAACGCGACAGAACCGACCAGAAAACGACCGTTTTTCTCGTCACAATCGCCCAGATTCAAATGACCGTTTCCAGCGGAACAACCAAAGACAAGATTTTTCAGAAAGACCGCGCTCTTTCCGTGATCAAAATCCAGCACAAGCCCGTTATTCTGGTGATAAAAAAACTGATAATCCTTATGGTTACCGCAAGGAAGTAAGTGGTTACCGTAAAGAAACAGGTAGTTATCGCAAGGAAGCTGGCGATCGCTTCTCACGGAATGACTATGCGCGCAATGACTCCCCGCGTGGAGAAAGATCTTTCCCAAATCGGAAGGGTGAAATGCGGAATAATGAGAATCGCCCTTCGCGTTTTTCTCGTGAGCCATCCGATCGTTCCGACCGTTTTTCGCGCAATGCTGGCTATAAAAATACTAGGTCTGATAACCGTTTTTCTGAAAATACTTCGCGCAATTATGGTTATGCGGGAGAAAGAAACGACAGGCGTTCTGAAAGACAAGGCTATAACCGCAATCTTGCTGTTAACCCGTCCTATTCACCGAATGCCCGCCCTTTCAGAAAAAAAGGGGCAAGCGAACCAGCCTCGGCACGCATACCGCGTGAACATGGCGAACAACGTATCGCCAAATTGTTATCACGGGCAGGTATTGCCAGCCGTCGCATGATTGAAGCCATGATCGAAGAAGGCCGTATTGCCATTGATGGCGTAACGGTTGAAAAACCGGCCACCTTGTTAACCTCGCTTGATGGTGTCACGGTTGACGGCAAACCGGTCAATGCACCGACCGAAACGCGGCTCTTTTTATATCATAAAGCGACCGGTTTATTGACGACTGAACGCGACCCCGAAGGGCGCAAGACGATTTACGATCGCCTGCCCGCTGATTTGCCAAGGGTTATGCCGGTTGGTCGATTAGACATGAATACAGAGGGTTTGTTACTTCTGACAACGGATGGCGGATTCAAGCGGATGCTGGAATTACCGGCTACCCATATCGAACGTTGCTATCGCGCCCGTGTTTTCGGTGATGTTTCCCAAGATCAATTGGAAGAGTTGATCGAAGGCGTCACTATCGACGGGATTCATTATGGTTCGATTGATGCCAATCTGGAACGCCGGACGGGTCGGAATGGCTGGGTCGAAATGAAGCTGCATGAAGGCCGCAATCGTGAAGTTCGCCGTGTATTGGGTTATTTGGGATTACAGGTTTCACGCTTGATCCGTATCAGCTATGGCCCTTTCCTTCTTGGTGATTTACCGGTTGGGGCAGTTGAAGAGGTTGATCCTGCGACCTTAAAAGCTTTTAAGAACACTCTGCCGAAAATGTCTTAAAGGACTCTTTTCACTATGAGAATTATTGCCGGAAAATGGCGGGGACGCAGTTTAAAAACACCCAATAGCGATACCACCCGCCCGACCAGTGACCGCGCCCGCGAAGCGCTGTTTTCAATGCTGGAAAGTCGTATGGGATCACTCGAAGCCCTAAGAGTAGCCGATATTTTTGCAGGAACAGGGGCGCTTGGTCTGGAAAGTCTGTCGCGAGGGGCTGCTTTTAGCCTGTTTGTTGAGCAAGACCCCGAAGCCTGCAAAATATTGAAGAGCAATATAGAAAAAATGGGCGCACAAGCGGACACCCGCTTAATGGCGCAACCGGTTTCTTCCCTTGCACCGATTTCGCAGCCTTTTGATCTTTTGCTTTTTGATCCCCCTTATAACAGCGGTGGAGCGGGGGCTTTATTAGAAAAACTGACCCGTCTGGGCTGGGCTGCACCCTCTGCATGGGCAAGTATTGAAACAGCCAAACAAGAGACGACCTCTGCCGGAGGTTGGGTGGTTGAAGCAGAACGGACATATGGCAAGTCCCGTGTCACCTTACTTCGGAGAGTAGCGGAATCCTGATTCCTACAGAATCTCTTTACCTTGTCTCTTGCTGATAAAGTTTTCTGGGCGTAATTTAACGAAGTGACTGACTCCTTGTATTCATCTTTTTCAGCCGAAACCTCACCAGAACCCGATTATCTGGCACGCCTCAATCCTGAACAGAAAGAGGTTGTCAGAACGACAGAAGGCGCCCTTCTGGTTCTGGCTGGGGCAGGAACGGGTAAAACCGCGGCTTTGACAGCAAGGCTGGCTTATCTGGTCGAGACCCTGAAAGCATGGCCTTCGCAAATCTTGGCGGTGACTTTTACCAATAAGGCTGCCCGCGAAATGCAAATGCGGGTGGGTGATTTGCTGGGTAGTCAGGCAGAAAACATGCCTTGGCTGGGCACTTTTCATTCTATCGCGGCGAAAATGCTGCGCCGTCATGCCGAATTAGTCGGATTAAAATCTGATTTTATTATTCTTGATACTGACGAT